>PMBW01000336.1 GCA_003153075.1 Dehalococcoidia bacterium
AGGAATGTATCCTTTTCTTCGGGGTGCGCCAGCGTCCAGTCCATGAAATGCGGCGGCGTGGTTGATAACGATGCTTTATATTGCACCAGCATCGCCAGCGCCCCGTAAAGGTCTACTTCGCAGGAAGCCATCAAACCGGCAGTAGTAACTTTCCCCATCACGTAACACGGCACTACCCCGAAAAGCCGCTCCATCGCCGAATAACACTGCACAGCCATGGCTGACAAATGTTTCTCCTGGGCAAAACTGGTCAAGGCAAATTCCACCCGTGCCAGCTTCTCGATGGTCGAGTCATCCAGAGCAGACATATCCGTCTCTGCTTTCATCTCTTTGGCTATTTTCTTCAGCGCTGGATCGCCGGCCTTCAGCGCGTTGCTGCGCAGAATCAAATCCGCCATCCCGGTTGGGATAACCCGCTGGCTGAACTGCTTGATCAAAGCATCTTCATTAAACATCACGGTTTCAAAAGACTCCGGTCGCGGCCCGATCAAACCGATCTTCGCCCCGATGAATCCCTTCACTACGGAACATGTGCCCACAAAATCCGCCACGCACTTTTGAAAATCCTTTTCTTCCGGAAACACCAGACCAGCGAAAATGAAGGGGATTTGCCGCCGGTACAGCCCTGAAGAAATTGACAGCGTGCCGCAAAATGAGTCCGATGTACGCCCGCCGCAGGTCGGCACCGATTGCTCTTTGGTGCCGAACAGCATTTGCGGTTTATCGCAAAAAGCGTCAGCTATCGTCAGAACGGCAATTTCATCCCCAAAAGTCATCGTACCCATCATCAGGCCGTCAATACCTTTTTCCCGGAAGAAACTGATAACTTTCTCCGCTTCTGCCTCGTTCCGTACTAATCCGCCCTGTGTCAGAGATTCATCCGGAACAATGATTTCCAGCCCGGGAATTTTGGCGAAAACAGTCAGACATCTTTTCCGTAACTGCACCGCCCACTCTTCGCTCAGACCCCTTCTATGCGCGGGGACAAAACCGATCTTGATATTTTCCATTTTTATGCTCCTGTTAATAACCGGATTATGCTCTAACGTAAATTTAAACTTGATTTATTGTTTACCTCAAAGCTGCCTCATTATAGAGAATGTAATAATCATTGTCAATTTATGTCATTCCGCGATACGAAGTACTAAAAAATTCGTTTTAGGGTGAGCGCCGACCACCTTCCCAAATCCATCTCAACGAAGCTAAGTCCCGTAATAGTTCAGCTGGAATCCAATCTCCATCTCTCTGCCCCTTTTACCTCTGCGGGGAAGGCAATCTCGCGTTTCAACGACGCAGGGGTTGCACAACCAAAGTAAATTAAATACTCATGACTCATCACGCATTACTCACA
Organism: Dehalococcoidia bacterium; assembly: GCA_003153075.1. Next base: position 1,352 of record PMBW01000336.1, read on the forward strand.
ACTTCCAGCTTTGACATGCGAAGCTCAGTTAGCTATAATTCTTGCCAATGACAACATACTATTAATAAAAGGAGTAGTATTAATGACCGATTCTAAAAACAGTTTATTCAATAAATCCGGCAAAAGCGTCGTCGTCGCATTTGACCACGGCATTGCCGCCCTGGAGTACAAAACCAACCCCCGCGCCTCCGTGGAAAAATTCATCGGCACCAAACCCGACGGCATCCTGATGAGCCCACCTATGGTCAAGCACTGCGCCGATCTCTTCGCCTTGTACCCCGAAGTCGTCCCGGTTGCCTCCGTCGTTACAATTTATCCGATTCCCAATTTCACTGCTCCAGTCCAGGTCTTCGATTTTGATTTCGCCGTCGAAATGGGCGCCCGGGCCATTAAAAACCTCCTGATCCTCGGCTTGGCAGACGGTCGCGACATGCTGGAGAATATGAAAAATACCTGCTATCTGGCCAGCCGCGCCCGTAAGAATGGCATCCCATTCATGGTCGAAGCCGTCGGCTGGGGGCCGCTGATCCCCCCTGATAAACAGAATGACCCGGAAATTATCGGTAAAGCCTGCCGCATGGCCTTTGAGTGCGGCGCCGATATCATCAAGACCGCGTATACCGGTGACACGAAATCATTTAAAGATATTACCGCCAGCATCCCTGTTCCGATCATTGTTCTGGGCGGCGCCAAGGGTGAACTCGGAGCCATCTTCCAGGGAGTGCGCGACGCGATGGACTCCGGCGCCAAAGGCGTCGCTTTTGGGCGCAATGTCTTCCAGAGCGACAATCCTCCGGTGATTGTAAATGCCCTTAAAGAACTCGTATATAATGGTGTTAGCGCAAAAGAAGCGCTCGCCAAAATGAAATAAAATTAACAGGTAGTAACAAATGGCCATTCTCAGCGTAGACATAGGCACCACCGGTACTAAGGCGGTGCTTTTCGCCGAATCCGGGGCGATCATCACCCTGGCGTATCAGGAATATCCGCTTGTCTACCCTAAACCCGGTTGGGCCGAAGTAGACGCGGACGTTTTATGGGCAGCATTCAGGAAAACTGTCCGAGAAGTGGCCAAAACACACGGGAAAGAGATCCAGTCTCTTTGCCTTTCCTGCATGGGACAAAATATAGTGCCGGTTCGCCGGGACGGCACGGCCATCCGCAACGGCATCCTTGCCTTTGATAACAGGACTTCCGAAGAAGAAACGATACTGCGGAAAGACATTGGTGAACTGGCTTATTTCAAAATTCGCGGTAATCAACCGAACAACCTGTTTGGCGAAAGTAAAATTTTTTGGTTGAAAAGGCATGAGCCGGATACCTTCCGCCAGACCTGGAAATTTATGACTTTTGGCGATTTTATCCGCACCCGCCTCGGTTTTCCGGCAGTGATCGATTATTGTATGGCTTCAACCAGCCTGCCTTACGATATCAGCAAGGGCGAATACTCGGAAGTGATCATGAAAGAGATAGGCGTCAACCGCGGGATATTCAGCGAGCCGGTGCCTTCGGACGCGGTGCTCGGCGAAATCGGACCGGAAGTACAGCACGAACTTGATCTGCCGGCTGGCGTCAAATTTGTTACCGGCGGACACGACGCTATTTGCGGCGTGCTCGGGGCAGGAATTACCCAGAAAACCCCGCACATCATTGCCGATGCCAACGGCACCTGGGAGAGCATGGCTATTATCAGATCAAAGCCGATCCTGACCAGACAGGCTATGGAGAATCGGGCCGGCTCCAGCTACAGCGTTTTAACCGGTACCTTTATCGTCATTGCGGCGCTGCGTACTTGCGGAACGGTTGTCCGATGGTTCCGCGATGAACTGGCCGCGGCAGACCGCCTGCAAGCGGAAAAAGACAAGACCGACGTTTACGATACGATGTTTGCGTTTTTGCAGTTTGACGGCGGCAAAGCCATTTCGATACCCTACTTTGCCGGCAGCGCCGTTGATTCTTCCGCCCAGGGGGCATTTCTCGGACTGACCCTGGGTACCACCCGGCAGCAAATGCTGCAGAGCGCCGTGGAAGGGATCACCCACGAAATGAAAGTGCTGGTCGACCGTCTGGAAGAAATTAGTGATACCCCGATCGAAGTTCTCAGGGCCTTCGGCGGTCCGACCAAATCACCTAAATGGCTCCAGTTGAAGGCCGATATCAGTGATAAAATAGTAGAAGCCGTACAGGTTGAAGAAGCCTCCGCATTAGGCGCGGCGATTCTGGCCGGCGTGGCTACGGGCGTCTATTCTTCTTATGATGAAGCGCTCAAGGCCGTTGTGAAAATCAAAGCAGTCTATCAACCCCGCCCGGAAATTCACCGGATTTATCAACGTCAGCATGAAGTTTATAAACAGCTCGTCACGGCTCTGGCTCCGGTTAATCAATCGCTGTATAACATGTCGTGTTAGAATAAGAGGATAAAATGAGAATTTTAGGATTAACTGATATCCTGATAAAACAGGACTTAATGGAAAAAGCAATTAAAAAGGCTTTTCCCGGAGCAGCCATTCAATTTATTCACTGGCCGCCCTCGAACGGGGACGAGTTTTCCCGGGAAAACCTGAATATGGAGAAAAATGGTCCGGAAGCCGGCATGCCAGTTCCGGGCATATTGGAAGTAATTAAAACCTTTGATCCTCAGGTAATTATCACACAGTTCGCGCCGGTTACCCGGGATGTGATCGAGAATGCGCATAACCTGGAAGTCATCGGCTGTCTGCGCGGCGGCGTCGAGAACGTTAATGTGGAAGCCGCCACCAAACGTAAAATCCTCGTTTTTAATAACTCCGGAAGGACAGCCAACGCTGTCGCCGAGTTTACCATCGCGCATATGCTTTCTGTTTCCCGCAACATCGCTCTGGCGCACCATGCCCTGCACAACGGCGAGTGGTTCCGTCCGGAGCCTCCTATCTCCGAAATGTACGGCTGCACGATCGGTCTTGTCGGCTTTGGCAATGTATCCCAGAAATTGACCGAACGGTTACAGGGCTTTAAAATTAAATTTTTAACTTACGACCCCTATGTGCCGGATGAAATTATCGCCAAATACGGCGCCAAACGGGTTGAACTCAATGAACTGCTGCGTGAATCTGATTTTGTTTCCCTGCACAGCCGTCTGACCCCCGAAACTAAAAACATTATCGGCGAAGCCGAACTCAATCTGATGAAACCCACGGCCTATCTGATCAATACCGCGCGCGCCGGACTGGTCGACAAAGATGCGCTGGTCAATGCCTTGAAAACGAGACAAATCAGGGGCGCTGCTTTAGACGTCTTCTGGCAGGAACCCCCGGCAAAAGACGACCCCATCCTCCAGTTCCCCAATGTCAGCCTCTCGCCCCACATCGCGGGCGCCTCCGACCAGACTGCCTGGTACACCACCTGGTTGTTCGTGGAAGGTCTGCAGGACTTCATGAAGACCAAACAGAGCAGAAATATCGTGAATTTCAGACCGGGAGAGCAGGCTAATATCGCCTCCTGTATGCAGATCATTAAATCCGCGAAATAATGCTTGAGCATTGTTTAACCGGCCTTTCGGTATATACCATATTACTTATTACTGTTTAATCATAGCTGCAACATAAGTATTGAAGGATCACAATAGACTTGACAATAGTTTTATATCAAACTATTATATATATATATTACGAGGTCATTTGAGGTACCGGTACGAATAGAAATCAGGTTATTCACTTACTAAGCAATATCAGAGGGAAATCCGGCAAATTTCTGGACAGGGAATTACGCCGCAACGGGATTACAGACCTTGAATCTTCCCACGGCGCCATTATCAGCGTGCTATACCGCAACGACGGTAAGTTAAAAATGAAAGATATCGCGGGCCTGATACACCGCGATAAATCTACCGTTACCTACCTCGTTAATAGTCTTACAAAGGAGGGCTATGTTATTCGAGAGAAAAGCAATGAGGATTCAAGGGAAACTTATATTGTCCTTACCCCCAAAGCATGGGAAATAAAAGACAAAATAATCTCCATCTCCCGGAAACTGCTTTCGACAGCTTACCGCGGCATGAAAGAAGAGGAGCAACAAAAATTAGTGGAACTATTGAACAGGATGGATGCCAACTTCCCTGAATAAATACTATTTTTTACCATAATAGTTTTATATCAAACTATATCAAAGAACATCAGGAGGTTATAACAATGAAAACAAAATTAGAGAATAAATATTTGCTCTGCCCCATGCCCATCACCATCGTGGGCACGATGATGGACGGAAAAGTTAACTTCATCAACATCGCTCATATCGGGGTCTTAAATGCCAGTTCACCGCATATCGTCTCAATCGCCGTCAATAAAAATCATTATTCCAAATTCGGTATCAAGGAAAACAAGAGCTTCAGTATTAACATCCCCTCCCAAAAACAGATGGTTGAAGTCGATTACGTCGGACTTGTTTCCGGCAAGGACGTCGATAAATCAGACGTATTCGAGGTGTTTTACGGTGATTTGAAGACCGCGCCGATGGTTAAAAATTGCCCATTGTCGGTCGAATGCAAACTGGTGGATATTTATGAAACAAAAACGCACGAAATGTTTATCGGCGAAGTAGTGAATGCTTATGCCGACGATTCCTGCCTGACCGGGGGCAAAGTCGACCTCGCGAAAGTAGATCCATTACTTTTCGATATGAGCGGTGTGCAATACTGGTCGCTCGGCAGCGTAGCCGGTAAATGTTGGAGTGAAGGCAAAAAATTAATACAGGCCAACAAATAGAAAATTATCCCATTTCTGCTAAAAACCAAACGGGGCTGCCGATGAACAATCGGCAGCCCCTTACTAATGGTCTTATAATTGAATAGATAAAATCTTGTTAGTTCAGACTATTATATGACCATTAGTAATTCCTATGCTTTCATGATAATCTACAGCATCACCAGGCCGCTGTCGACCTGAATGCACTGTCCGGTAATATTCCTGGATACATCGGACGCTAAAAATGCCACCGCATTGGCGATGTCTTCCACCTCCTGATTTCTCCGCAGCGGCGCCATTCCGGCCACCTCCGCGAATATCTGCGTGGTCACATTACCCGGCAAAGCCGAGAAGAAATTCGTGTTCAGCATACCGGGTGCAATGGCGTTTACATTAATGTTTGAAGGCCCGTACTGTGTGGCCATTCCTCTGGTGAACGCCAGTACTGCGGCCTTTGCGGCAGCGTAAGAACTCGGGCCGCCGATGCCTGTTTTCGCCACGATCGAAGCAAAATTGACGATTTTTCCGTATTTACGCTCGACCATTCCGGTGATCACTGCTTTTGAGCAGTTCATGGTGCCGTACAGGTTCAGCGCCATGTCTTTATCCCACATCTCGGAATTAGAATCCATGAATGCTGTCCCCAATTTAGTGTTGCCGCCGGCGTTATTGATCAGGATGTCGATCTTACCCATTTCCTTCGTCGAGGTTTGCACCATCGCATCTACCTCAGTACCCTTCGTCACATCTACCTTCAATGCGATCGATTTCCGCCCCAGTGCTTTCACCGCGTCTGCGGTCTGTTTCGCCCCGTCGAGGTTGATATCTGTCGAGATTATATCGCACCCCTCTTTCGCGAGCATCAGGCAAATAGCTTTACCCATGCCAACCTGACTGGCGGTTCCGGTTACCAACGCTACCTTACCTTTATACCCGTAATCCATTGTT
>PMBW01000001.1 GCA_003153075.1 Dehalococcoidia bacterium
AGGCAGGTCATTGAAAACGCCCGAATTAATCTTGCTTACAAATACTTTCTGGGACTGGCGGTGGATGAAGACGTGCCGGATGATACCACCATCTCTAGCTTTAGAGCACAGCGTCTGGGAGAAGAGAAGTTCAGGCAGGTCTTTGAGCAGATCGTCAAGCAGTGCATCGATAAGGGCCTGGTCAGAGGTAAAAGGCAAATCATTGACTCCACGCATATCATTGCCGATATTGCCATCAACAGCCTCACCGGACTGATCAAGTTATGCCGTCAGAATGTCCTCAACACTATTGAGAAACAGGATACAAAGATAGCTGAAAAGCTGGGGTTGCAAGATTTACAATTCACCAAGCAGGACAAATACTCCCGCAAAGAAGACAACCTCGAAGAAGAAATCGAGCAGGCCAAAGCACTGCTGGACGGTGTCACTGAAGAGCTCAAACAGGGTAAACTTCGAACCGATCACGCTCTGATAAAAGATTTGGGACTATTAGAGAAAGCCGTCGCGGATAGAGCAGAGGGCGCAACTGACAGGCTGGTCAGTCCGGTAGATACTGATGCCAGGGCCGGGAAGAAGAACAGCAAACATTGGGCCGGTTATAAAGGGCACGTGGTAATGGAAGACGAGTCAGAAATCATCACCGCCATCGAAACCACACCTGCCAGTAAAGCCGACGGCCATCAGCTCCCCATATTACTCAAACAACAGGAAGAAACACTTTCTCTCGTGCCTGAAGAATTAACCGCGGATAAAGCCTACGGTACGGGTGNNCCGAAGACCAACGCCGAAAAGGTATTTTATTTCAATTCACTCGCCTTCAATGCGGCACCTGTGAATTGAGACCTCTCTGCCACATCGGCATTCTGAAGGTACACGGGAGGGCGGTGCACGTCAGCGTCTACGAGCCATTTTACCGCCATATGCAGGAAAGAATGAAAAGCAAAGCCGGGCAGGAGGCTTATCGCAATAGATACAAGATCGAGCATAAAGTAGCTGACCTCGCCAGGTACTGCGGAATGAGGAGATGCCGTTACCGCGGACTGGAACGGGCAAAGATACACACCCTGCTCTCCGCCATCACATCCAACATCAAGCGCATGGCCAGATTACTATGCCTACTACCCGAAAAACCGCCTTCAGAGACAGCATTGGCCTGCTGAATAGGGGAGGTATAACCCCTAAAAAGGGGATAATATGACCTGAAAAAGCGGCTGACAACTGAATAGAGCGTGATTTTCAATAAATCCGCAGGGATTTAACAGGGGATTTTGGTTGAACACCCACTTAATCAGCAGTCTGCTTCGGTCTGACCAGGACAGGTTCTGTCAATACAGACAAGAAATTCACGGGTCAGCGGCTTGACTCCACCGGTCTATACTACTATAATGCCCGTTACTATGACCCGGTGATAGGGAGGTTTATCAGCCCGGATACTTTTGTACAATGGTCGCAGGGACAGCAAGTTGTATCTAATCCATTGACTGCCAACTATGTTTCCCAGGGATTAGGTAGTTTGCTTTGTCCGACAAAGCATTCCCCTTCAGCCACTGATCAAACCACAATATTTCCTCAACTCCTGAATCGCTATTCATACGTTATGAATAATCCTTTAACTCACATTGATCCCGATGGTTGGTGGACGATAAACATGCCCGTTTCACTCAACGTAAGTAGTATGTTTAACCAGCGTGGTTCCGGGTCACTTTCTTTGATTTTTGATAATCATGGGAACTGGGCTATTTTGAAATCTTCTTCTGTTACACTTACTTCTGGTGGGATGTCGATTACTCTAACTGGAGGAGTACAGTGGACAAGTGCGGATACAATTTGGGATGTACTTCACGGCGGTTCTCCTAACATTCAGTTTACAGTCTCAGCTGGTGATGGAATTATTGGCGGTGCGGTCAATGGAACGGTAAATACAGGTGGAAATTACTGGGGCTTTGGATTTAGCGCAGGCACTGGTGGCGGGTTCAGTATTTCAGGATCAGTAGGCATTCAAACTGAAATCCTTATGTCAAATGAATCTCTTTCCCAAATAACTGATATAGATAAGATAATGTATGGAATGCTACTTACTGGTAAAATAAATGAACAAACATATGTGGATTATTATATCAATACAGATATAAACGGTATTGATCCCTCTCAAGCATTCTTTTGGGTAATTTATAACATGTCATCGGGAGATAATTAATGAAAAAACCTTAGGATGTTTAGTATGAGTATTTTATCGTTAGGAAATTATATAAATATAGCGAAAATATCTGTTCCGGATATTGCTTCTAATGCTAGTAATTCATTAACGGCAACAATTTTTGGGTTTTTAGTGTCTTTTGGAGCTTTGATTTTCGGTTTGCTATTAATCATATTTTCTCGAAAAATCGGAGAGACAATCTATCAAGGTGACTCAAACCCGCTGAATGTTTTTCCAATAATTGAGGCACTGTTTATAAAAAGGAAAGCCCAAAATTCATCCGGTGAACCTGGATTGCTGTTTTTTATATGGTGGTTTCGCATAATTGGTATAGTGGCTATTGCAGGCTTTGTATTTTTTGTTTTTCTTGTAATTACAAGTTGTTAGTTCCATTAATGT
>PMBW01000263.1 GCA_003153075.1 Dehalococcoidia bacterium
TTCAAACGTGAAGGCGATGATATTTACTATACCCTGCCGATAAACTTCGCCCAGGCAGCATTGGGCACGGAAGCTGTGGTGCCGACGCTGGACGGCGATAACAAACTCAGGATCCCTGCGGGCTGCCAGAGCGGCGCTACTTTCCGCTTCAGGGGTAAGGGTATCACGCATTTACAGGAAAGGAGCCGCGGCGACCAGATCATCACAGTCTCTGTGACTACTCCGGAATCTTTGACTAAGGAACAGAAGCAGCTGTTTGAACAATTGGCGGAAAGCCTGGGGCAGGATAAGAAGAAATTAATATGATGCCCATTCCGATGAAAATCGGGATCCGGAAACTCTACATTAATAATTTCTTAACGGCTTAAGCAAACCCGCTGTGTGCTGAATCACCTAATATATAATCAGCAACCGATTTCAGTCCGAGGGGCGAATTTTGCATTGCCACCGACTGACCCGCGGCCTCCAGCAAAGAGACATCATTCGTGCCGTCGCTAATCAAAATCACTTCATCCTGTTTGAAACCTAGGTACCCATAAAGCACAGGCTTTACCAAGCCATCCTCTTGCAGCGCGTCCGGTGCACAAAGACAGCTTGATTCCGGCTTGTTGGATATCACGCACTGCTTTTAAATCCGCAGCGGATATTAAGCCGTTCCCGTTATTCAGCGTGCCTCAACATCGGATACCGGCAGTTTGTATTTTTGTGGAATTGCGGATTCTCTTGTGCCAGCCGTACTTTCGGGCTCATTGCAGCAGGAATTCCTGTATTGCCTGAGAAAACCCGTTATACTTGACACCCGCGGTGATTTCATCTGCAACAACTTTCAGTTCTTCAGGGGCATTTTCCATTGCAATCGAGAACCCGGCGCTCTTCAGCAAGGAGATATCTTCTGCGCCGTCACCAATCGCTGCAACTTCATCCAGACGGATTCCATAGTATCCGCACAAGGTCTTCAACGCCCGCTCTTTTGAGATATCGTCCATGATGATATTAACAAAACGGATATCCTTTCGTGCGGGATTCATGGACCAGGTAAACCTTAAACCCTTTTTTTCTCCAAATTCCACCAGAACGGACCTGAATTCCATTTGCTCTGAAGTCGGGATGACCAGACAGCCCATGATGATAGATTCGTACATACACAACGAGTTGAAGTCAGTCACTGTGTAGCCGAATCCCATCATTTCGCTGTGCGCCGTAGCCAGCGCACTTTCACGCTCAACAAAATATCCGGTTGGTGAAAATAGTTCAAGCGTCAAATTATCCAGATGGGCAAGGTTACGGATTTCAGCCAGGCGTTGTTTATCGATCGAACGCGAATAGATGATTTCGGTCAGGGTGGAATTACATACTAGCGCGCCTTCGAAAAAGATATGAAAACCCTCTGCCGGCATTTGTGTCAGCACTGCTTGGCACCCTCTAGCCGCGCGTCCGGTACTCAAAGACACCTTGATTCCGGCTTTCTCCAGATCCTGCAAAGCTTTCAAATCAGCAGGCGATATTACGCCTTTGCTATCGGTAAGCGTGCCGTCTATATCGGAGACTAAGAGTTTGTATTTGTTTTGCATAAATTAATACCGGATATCTTGCCAAAAAGATCAACGGTAGTACAGCGTCCCCGCCTTTGTGGATTTCCTTATAGTCTAGCGTGCATTGAAAGTTAATTCAATCGTACGGAAGTCGTGTCCGGATAAGTAATTAGTTCTTTTTATGCTGACCGGATTGCTGCCGCACTTTCTCTGCTCTTTGCCCCAGTTTACGTTCAATGCCTTTGAATAGACTCACAATATTGCTTCGGTGCTGGTAGATAATTATCATAGTGCCCACGAAAGCATAAAGCAGATACTCGATCGGCCAGCCGTAGAAAATAGTTAGTGGGATGAGAATGGCGTAAGTTCCCACTACACCGGCGATTGAGCCTAAGGACATAAACAGCGTTGAGGTGGCGCCGAGGGCCAAAACCTCACCGCCGAATAATGCCACAAACCACACTAAAGCGACCAGGCCGCCGAAGAATACGGAGACACTTTTACCGCCGTGAAATTTAAGGAAGATCGACCAGCTGTGTCCGGCGACTGCCGATAGTCCGGCTAATACCTGCCCGAATAACGGACCAAAACCGAATTGGCCTACCATCACATAGCTTTTACCGATGATCAGCCCGGCAAATAATACCGCAACCGCGCCTTTGGAAAAATCCAGCAACCCGGAAAGGAGCCCGATTTTCAAGCCGGCAGCGCGCGTGACATTCGTTGCGCCGATATTCCCGCTCCCCCACTCCCGCACATCGACACCGGCCAATCGCTTGGCCAGGATCAGTCCGAATGGGATCGAGCCGAGAATATAACCGATAATCATACCGGCCAGGTAGCGGCCGATCATCATCGCTGCAATCATTAGTCACTCCCGGCCTTAAATTCTATGCGTAACGGCGTACCGCTGAAACCGAAAGACTCACGCAGTCTGTTCTCCAGAAAGCGTTTAAAAGAAAAATGTACCAACTTGGTANNTCCAGAAAGCGTTTAAAAGAAAAATGCACGAGCTTGGCATTATTCACTTTAAAGGTAAAAGTAGGAGGATTGATATCAGTCTGCGTCACGCCGCTGACGGAGAGCATCATTTTTCCCTTGCGCGGCATGTTATGCGAGGCGATCGCATCGCGGATGACACCCTTTAATTCAGCGGACGGAACTTGTTTTATCCTTTCCTGGTACACTTTATACGCCTGCGGCATCACCTCATTCACGCCCCGCCCGAATTTGGCGGACAGGAACATGACAGGCGCATAAGCCATGAATTTGAATTGTTTTCTGGTATTCTCCGTCCAGAGGACTTGATCCTCACCTTTGACCAGGTCCCATTTGTTCACGATGATCACGATCCCCTTGACAGCTTGTTGAATATATCCCGCAATGTGCGTATCCTGTGCTGAGAACATTTCGGTGGCATCGAGCACCAGCAGCGCCACGTCGCAGCGGTCGATGGCGCGCATTGAACGAATGACGCTAAATTGCTCAATTCCTGTCTCGATCTGCCCGCGTTTCCTGATGCCGGCGGTATCGATTAGCAACACCTTTTTATCCATAAAATCGAGTTGCGTATCAATGGCATCGCGGGTAGTTCCCGGCACATCCGAAACGATCACCCTTTCTTTGCCCAGAATCGCGTTGAGCAGCATGGATTTGCCGACGTTAGGTTTTCCCACGATTGCGATTTTCATCAAATCGGATTCGTCCGCCGAAGGCGCGGACTCCGGCAGCATGGCGATGATTTTTTCGATCAATTCCGCTGTGCTGCGCCCATGGTAGCCGCTGATGACGAACGGGTCGCCCAACCCTAATTGATAGAATTCCACAGCTTGCGCTTCCAGCTTATCGTTATCTGCTTTGTTGGCTACCAGCAGCGTCGGCTTTTTTAAACGCCTGACCAGATCGGCGATTTCCGTATCGGCGGGCATGATCCCGTCCATGACATTCACCATGAAAATGATGGCATCCGCTTCTTCCATCGCTTCGGAAATCTGGGCCTTGACACCGCGGTCGATCTCGGTGTTCATCCCCAGTTCCAATCCGCCGGTATCGATCAGTGTGAAACTCCGGTCATTCCAGGATACGTCCGTAAAGACGCGGTCGCGGGTAGTGCCCGGCAGGTCTTCCACAATGGAAATCCGTTTTCCGGCAAGGCGGTTCAACAAAGTGGATTTACCCACATTCTGCCGTCCGATAATAGCTACAATTGGTTTACTCAAGTGACGCTCCAAATACAAACAGTAGGGAAAAGAATACTCTCCCTTTTCAGGAAGAGCGGGGGATTTGTTATTTTTTAGCGAATATCCATGCCAGCAGGGCTTTCTGCGCGTGCATCCTGTTTTCCGCCTGGTCGAATACCACCGATTGCGGGCTGTCTAACAGGCCTGCAGATACTTCTTCACCGTGGTGCGCCGGTAAGCAGTGCATAATAATTGCATTGCGCTTGGCCAGCAGCATCAGTTTTTCATTGATCTGGTAATCCGCGAAAGCTTTGCGGCGCACTGCTGCCTCAGCTTCCTGTCCCATGCTCGTCCAGGTATCGGTATATACAACATCGACGTCTTTTACCGCGGCCCGCGGGTCGTCCGTGACCATAATCTTCGCCCCGCTGGTTTTGCCGTAAGTGTTGGCTTTTTTCAAAACCGCCGGGTCGATTGTATAGCCCTTGGGAGAAGCGATGTGGAAATTCACGCCGGTCATGGCGCAAGCCTGCATCAGGCTGTTCGCCACGTTATTGCCGTCGCCGATATAAGCCACCGTCAACCACTTCAGTTTGCCCTTGATTTCGTATATCGTCAGTAAGTCCGCCAGCGCCTGGCAGGGATGTTCATAATCCGATAATGCATTGATCACCGGTACAGAGGAATACTCCGCCATTACTTCCAGGTTTTTCTGGGCGAAAGTCCGCAATACAATCACATCGACAAAGCGGCTCAAGACGCGGGCAACATCCGGAATTGACTCCCGCTTACCCAATCCGACCTCTTCCGGCGACAGGTATAGTGATTGTCCGCCTAACTGCCGCATCGCCACCTCAAAACTCACCCTGGTGCGTAAAGAGGGCTTTTCAAAAACCAGCGCCATCGTCTTTTGCTTCAAGGGCGCAATCCAGCCGCGTGTTTTCAGGTCGATGGCGGCATCCAGCAGTTCTTGCAGTTCGCTCGGCGTAATATCGTTGATGGTAAGGAAATGCTTTGGTTTAATACCTGTCTTACCCATACACTGAGTATACTCCACGAGGCGTTTATATTCAAGAAATTTACTTTACTTTTACGGGCAAAACTGCTTTAATGTAACGTGCATCCGCATGCATAGGCAAGAGAGGAGGCTGATAATGTCCACCGAGAAGTACACAATCTCCGGCAGTCAACTGGTAGAAAAGATCAAACAGCTTATCCACGAAGGGAATATCCGCCGCGTCCGCGTCCTGCATGAAGGTAAAACTGTACTGGAAATCCCGCTTTCGGTCGGCGCTCCCGCGGCCGCTATCACCATCATGACCGCGCCGCTGCTTGCAGCCCTCGGCGCTTTTGCTGCGCTGGTGACAGAATGCACCATCGAAGTGGAGAAAATCGACCCTAAAAAATAGCTCCCGACTATTCGAAGATGTCCGCAAACCTTGCCTATGCTGTGTTTTTAGCTCACTACACAGCAAACGGCCATTCCTCCAATTGCTGCACTCCCCGCGGATTGACACGCCTCCGCTCTAAATGTAATACTGACGAAAGAAGTCAATAATTGGTAACAAGGCGGTCAGCGCGATGCCGGCAGACAATATCCACCCTTTCGATAAACTATTCCAGCCCGCGTCGATTGCCGTCATCGGTGCGTCTTCCAGCGCGTCAGGGACCGGTTGGGTCAAGCGTTTACAGGATTTCGGTTACCCGGGGAAAATATATCCCGTTAATCCGAAAGCAGATGAAATCCAGGGACATAAAACTTATGCCAATATTTGTGACGTTCCCTTTCCGGTTGATTATGCCATTTTGAATATCCCGGCAGCAGCCACACCGCAAGCAATGCGGGACTGCGCAGTCAAAGGCGTCCAATTCGTACATTGCTACACCGCGGGATTCAACGAAAGCGGCACGGCAGCAGGCAAGCAATTAGAGACTGAACTGGCGCAGATTGCGAGAGAGAGCGGCATCCGTTTGCTGGGGCCGAACTGCATGGGGATCTATTGTCCTGGATCAGGTCTGACTTTCAGCGAGGACTTCCCCAAAGAGAAAGGCCGTGTTGCGTTTGTCTCCCAATCCGGAGCTGAGGCCTCCCGACTGGTTTTACTCTGCCAGGACGTCAATCTGTATTGCAGTAAAGTCGCCAGTTACGGCAATGCTGCTGACCTCGATGAGACGGATTTTCTGGAGTATCTGGCCTCCGATAATGACACCGATATAATCGGGCTTTACATTGAGGGGGTTAAAAACGGCCCCCGGTTTATGTCCGCTGTTAAAAAATGCATGAAAAAGAAACCGGTGGTCATCCTTAAAGCCGGTCTAACCGGAAACGGCGCCGCCGCCGCGATATCGCACACCGGCTCTTTTACCGGCTCACAAAAAGTCTGGCAGGCCTTTTTCCGCCAGACCGGCGCGATTCCCACGCAAACGATAGATAGAGTTGTGGATACTATTCAAGGTTTGACCCGTACGCGAAAGCTGCGGGGACGGCGGGTAGCGCTGATCGGCAGGGGCGGCGGGATCGGCGTGGTAGCAGCTGACATCTGTAATCGCGCGGGGTTATTAGTGCCTTCGTTTAGTGCTGAAACACGGCAGCAACTGGCCCAAATCAGACCGGACCCGGGCGCCAGTATTAGCAACCCGGTTGAGCCGAAATTGGGGATGGAGGGCGCGGGCGAATTCTACCTGCGCGGTCTGCCGATTGTCGATGCGGATACGGAAACAGACGTCATCTTGATCCAGATGGCGGTGGACATCTACGGCGGTCATACTACTGACTTGCTGCCGGGTTTATCTGAAGCTGCTTACGCATTGTGCGCCGCTGCTGACTCATTGAAAAAGCCGGTTGCCGTAGCGCTCTTTACAGGCGGTCATACGGACACGATATTGGCCGCCGCAGCAGCCAGGGATATCCTGACTAAAGCCGGTATTGCCGTCTTTACCGGGGTGGAATCTGCGGCCAGCGCTATCAGTAAGGTTTACGGGTATTATAATTTTTCTAAATTTTAAATATAGGGTGGGCGCAACCGGAGATACTTCCGTAGACCTCAGTCGGAGGTACTTCCGGAGGCCGCAG
>PMBW01000264.1 GCA_003153075.1 Dehalococcoidia bacterium
GTAGAAGGCAGCTTTTTCTGGATGGTGATCAACACCTGGATCTGGCAGACACTGATCATGGGTGGTTACGGAAAATACAAATTCACAGAAAAGCAGCCGTGGGCCGGTTTGTGGTATATGGTTGCCGCCTGGTTTATCGGAATCATTGCTTTCGTCGTCTTGATCGGTTTTATCGGCATCTGGTGGAAACCATTTAACCTGGGTTTGATGTTCATGCCGAAAACCGCCGCCGATGTTGCTTTAGCTTACGAAGGATGGGAAGCCGCTAATTTCTTTGCGCTGGCAGTGATCGTAGCCCAGATCCCCTTCGCGTCCTTGCTGCACAAATGGCCGTTTGCCGGCACATCCAAACAGCCCACCGAGGGTCTGGGGGTGCTCGCTTTCAGTACCGGAATGACATACCTATTCTGGCTTGCCGCAATCGTTCCCAGCTTTTTACATCTTTCCATTGGTGAACATGAAATTACACATCAGCCGATGGGGTCGTGGCCTGCCTTTGTGGCGTTTTGCCAGGCATTTATAATCTTTTCCATCATGCCGGCGGAGGGCGGCGAAAACTACCCGATGAAACTATTTGCCAAGAAACAACCGTACATGGCCATTATCGGCTTCATTATTGCTTTAGCCGCCGGTTTTCTCATTCCGCCGGTTATAAAAAGCATCGTCGAACCGATGAATCTGGTGCCAGGAACCCCCGTGTATGTGGTAGTGGCTTCGCTGGAGCTCTCGGTAATTGTCTTTATACTGGCCTGGCATCATTTATTCGAAGATTNNCGAATGCGGCACTCGTCAAAAACACAGCCGCGAGGGTATTTTCCCGCGTGGCCATCTGGCTCGCCGGCGGAACGGTTTACGGTGTCCTCTGGTTAAAAACTTTCAAATCGCTGCCGATCGGCGCAAACAGTCTGGGCATGGGTTTTCCAACAATGGGCATTTTGGCCGGTCAGTTCGCGCTGTTGATGGCAATATTGCTTTTCAATACCTTCTTTGACAAGTGGCCGGTCATCCGCAAGCAATTAGCTCCGCCGAAAAAGTAGTTACAGACAAAAATTGATTTTAAACAAGCAAAAGCCCCCGGGAAGAAAGACCGGGGGCTTTTTACTTTGTTATTTGAGATTTTAGCTGTTGTTTGAATATTGGTTATTGGTTATTGGTATTTGGGGTGGAGGTTGGGAAGAGGAGTATCTATGCTGCCTCATTAATTACCGGTACGATCCCCTTAATCCGTTCTGCAATTCCGCGGCATAACTTAATATAACTTTCATCGAGTTCTTTACTTCTGTGACCAATTTCAGTTGCCAGCCAAACGACGTTATTCGCCAAGCTGATATCTACATATAATTGGATCAAATCCTGGAGATGAGTCACAAGACCCGGTTCGACTTTTCCATGCTTGGCGTCCCAGTTGGTTGTCTGGAATGGCACCGGAGTGTCCTTCCACGGCGCCGTGGCAATTCTCAGATTGATTTCCAATTCCTTAACAAATGCTGATTGACGGGATTTTTTTTGGCTTTCTCTGGTCGTCATGAATTCCTGGATGATAATTTCCGGCTCATCGGCGACATTTTCAGCGGAGGTATTATTCGGTTTTTTCTCTATGAATGCTCGTTGGGTTGGAATTTCCGGTTCTTCAAATTTAGCCGGTTCAAATATTTGTCTGAGTTCTTCCGGTGTTAACGGGTTCCTATCGTTCTTAAATGCTACTTCCAGTTTATCTTTCACAATGCCGTTTGGCCTGATCGTTAAAACATGCGTAACCGCACTGTCAATTTCGTCCCCATCATTTTTTATACTTCGTTCTAACCCTCTATAAATCAGGACGCCGCCAAGAATACCTGCAAGCAACGCATCCAGCGCCAATAATATAAAAGCCGTTGTCCCCATAGTCGTGTGCTTCCCGTATCTGCTAAATATTTTTTATCAAATGACTATCTTTACTCTTGGTACCCGTCTTTTCAGGTGGTTCCTTTCCCGGCGCTTTTTTCTATCGCAGCCTTGAACTCTGTGACTTCCGAGGGTTCTATCCCCAGGACATTCGATAGTTTCTTGACCGTTGCCAGAGAGGGTAACCAGCCCCCATGCTCAATTGCATAGATGTTGCTCTCGGATACACCGGCCTGCGCCCCTAATTCCCTGGCAGATAATAACTTACGGGCGCGGGCTTCTCTTAAATTCATCGACTTAATTCCCTCATCTGCTTTCTATTATCTTACACCAAACTAGTACTAATGTCAATATAAACTATAATTAAACTATGGTATTATACCAGCCCGGGACTTTGGCAGTACCAGTATAGTATGAGAATAGTTATAGTAACGTAAAATCAAAAAAACCGCGAAAGCACTGCGGGATGAACATGAATAAAGCAATATTCACCATTTATTCTTCAGGAAGAACGCTTTCGTATCAACTTTTAGCTTAAGCCAGGTAAAGAATGCAGCAGGACCGGTCAATTACCTCGAAAACAGATATACCTTGACTCATGTTGACAAATTGCACAAGCGATGATAGCATGGGGCTAAATTCAGAGATGAAATCCGTACGAAGATTCAATAGAATAATAACCTGCGGACAATTTATAATCCGGATATTTTAAAAACAGTCAGCCGATTTGGTATAAGCGCAGGTAACCGGAGTTAATGGCCGCTCAGCTTTTACTTAATTAACAATAAAATGTTTCGAATATCTAAAAACTAAGAATATATTAATAACCTGATATTTTTAGGTAAGAAGGAGTGTGAAGTGAAAAGAGGAGCCATCTGGATAATATCAACGTGCTTGATTGTGTCATCATTAGTTCTAATGTCTTGTTCCAACGTGACATCAACCTCCAGCCAGGTCGCAACATCAACCACAACAGTAACAACTACATCAAAACCTGTATCCACGACCACGACCATATCGACTTCTAAAACAACTTCCACGACCACGGTTACTGCGGCCAACTGGTGGGATAAACTCGGCAAACCGCAATACGGCGGGACAGCAACTTTACGACTTGCCGCTGATATTGTAAATTTTGATCCGATAAACGCAGAAACGCTTGTGACCATTGAATCTGCCTGGATGGAAGAACTACACGCAAATGACTGGACTACAGACCCGACGGTTTATGATTATAAGGCAACTTATCGTCCGAGTGATTATGTGAAAGGATTCCTGGCAAGTAGCTGGGAGTTTACTGATGCAAGTACGTACGTTGTCCATTTACGTCAGGGAATCCACTGGCAGAATATACCTCCGGTAAATGGTCGGGAGTTTACCGCTGATGACGTCGTGTATCACTATGGAAGGTTGCATGGGGGAGGAGCCGGATTTACCAAACCCAGTGCTTATTGGGCTACAGTAGCTGCGTGGTTAGACCTGATATCAATTACTGCTACTGATAAGTATACGGCTGTTTTTAAGTGGAAGACTCCGAACCCGGAATCCATAACGGAAACACTGCAATCAACCAGCACCGGCGGTTGTATCGAGGCAAAGGAAGCCGTGCAGCAATGGGGAGACCTGACTGACTGGCATCATGCCATTGGCACCGGCCCGTTTATTTTAAGTGATTTCGTCAGTGGCAGTTCAGCCACTTGTGTAAAAAATCAAAATTATTGGGGATATGACGAACGCTATCCACAGAATAAACTTCCTTACATAGATACACTGAAATTCCTGGTAATTCCGGATGATGCTACGGCTCTGGCAGCTTTGCGCACGGGCAAAATTACGGTTATGGACCAAATATCACGTCAAAATGCCCAATCAATGCAGAAAACCAATCCCGATATATCACAGGTACTTGTTCCCTACGGCGCCACCGGTAGTATCGATCCCCGGATGGATGTCACACATTTTAGCGACATCAGAGTCAGAAAGGCAATGCAGTTGGCATTAGATATCAAGA
>PMBW01000181.1:0-2730 GCA_003153075.1 Dehalococcoidia bacterium
ACCCATCCGCCCTACCTTATCGCGCTATCACAGATAGAAAAATACCTGCATGAGAATATCGTCAACCACTTGCTGATCACAATGCACCCGGAAGTGAAGATCGTAATTCCGGACGGTGTCGGCGTGGCGCCGTACCGTTGCCCCGGCAGCGAAGAACTGGCGGATGTAACGGTCGCGACTTTAAAGAAGCACCATGTGATCCTGTGGGAAAAACACGGCTGCGCCGCCGTGGCCGCCGATATCGCGGAAGCCTTCGATTTTATCGATATCATGGAAAAAGCAGCGACCATCTTTTTCGTCTGTAAGAGCTCGGGCTACCTGCCGCAGGGCATCAGCGACGAACAGCTGGCCGAAATCACCGGCAAATTTCAGATTAAATAATAAATAANNTTATTCATCTGTAATTCATAATAGGTTAACGGTCAGTTCATCTTGACATGATAAACTGGATTCAGGTTAAATGAATAACCGAATATCTGTTAACTATAAAACACTCGAAAAGGTGCGGGTGGTGAGAAAGGGGGAGGCGTAAAATGTTAAACTGGAAAATAAAATCCTGTTCCCGCTGCGGGGGAGATATGTATATCGACCGTGATATTGACGGCTGGTTCGTGCAGTGTTTGCAATGCAGCCACCGTAAGGAATTGAGCCTGACGAATCAATTAAGACCGGTGCGTGTCAAACCAGCGCCGATGGAAGACTGGAGCAAACAGAGAGGGGATTAGCTTCTTACGAAGATTTTACTTTTACCATCCGGGCATCCGGCGATACGGTATCATCGTATATCAGGATATAAGCTAACACCAGGATCGACACGTAGAAGAAGTAGCTGAACAGGCTGCGCCAGGCAAAAAAGAGCGGCAATATAGCCAAAACCGGTCCGGTTTGCGGATAGCGCGCACCGTAGCGGAAATACCACACGATTGCGGTGATGAAAACAATCCCCTCCAGAATGGCGAACGGCAGCGTCGCATGGATATCCAGTACTCCGCTCGTCACCAGTGTAATCAGCCCGCTGCCCAGCGGGAATAATGGGTCTGTCATCGGGGATGTAATCGAATCCAGCCACAGCTTATGGTCGGCGAAAATAAAAGGCAGATTCGCCGCCAGAAAAACACCGGCAACAATCGCAATTCCTGCCGCTGATTTTTTTGTTCCCCATGTTCTCCACAACAAAATCACGTAGAACGGAAGGAAAAACCACATTGTTTGCTTGGTCGCCGCGGCTATCCCCATACAAATAGACGATAACCACATGTTTTTCTTTAACGACAGCCAGGCCACAATCAGAAACGGAAAGCACAGGCTGCCCAGTTCACCCACGCCGACGCTGTTCCACAATTCCAGACTGACCAATGCCAAACAAATAAAGAGGAGGCGTTTCTGCTTCGGGATTACCCAGGCGGCATAAACCAGTCCGGCCAGTATAAAAATGACATACACGATCCGGATATCCGTGATTCCCAGCCGGATGAATAACGCGGGCAGTAAAAAAGAGCCTGCCGGATAACACACATTGGATTCCAGCTCCGGCGGAACCCGCTCCGGAGTTTGCACCGCTTGATCCCAGACCATTTCCAACTGACTATTGTCAGGCGCAGGGAAGGCATCCGCAAATTGGCCTGTTTGTACCGGGGTCACTCTGCTATAGGTACCTTCGAATTGCTGCAACGCTGTAACAATGTTGGAGTGAGCATAGGGGTTCTGCCCTTTCAGAAGGTTATCCACCGCTTGCTGGGACAGCGCGGTAGCATCATTGTATTCGTAGTCCGATCGAACTGTAGTCAAAATCTGATGAAAATTCGCGGAGATAATATGGTTCTTTAGTAGAAGGGGCGCCAGGATAAAATAACCCGCCGCTTCCGCCAGTCCCACCACGATCAGCCCAAGGAATATAATGCGCACACAGCGGTTCAATATGTCAGTTTTTCCGGTAAGGATACCATCAGTTTGCGGCAGCGCTGCCGCGAAGAGGATAACGAACCATAACGCCAGAAAGACCGTGCCCATGATCAGAAAAAAGGCGTTATGCCCCTCAAAGCCAAGGCCGGAAAACGCCGAGGAAATCAGCAGCACCACCACGGCAATGAAAAATAGCAGGGGCCGGGGGGCGGAGCGCGGAATGGTCAGGCGTTTTTTTATATCCATTTTCGTAAGTTATCACAATGCGTGTCATACCTAAAGTCCGCACCCCTCTCTCTAGCTCTCTCCGGTACATTTTGCATTTACTGCAAAAGTATTTCGTCCTGCGGGACTCAAGGTGAGAGGACTAACCGGCGGGAGGGACTCCGGTTGGACAAACTGCGGAAATACTGTCTCTGTAAATCAATTACATTATTTATTTGGTTCCCCCTCACCCTCTCACTCGCCGGGGAGAGGGAACTAACAAGGCTAAGGATACGGCAGGGCGTCACGCATGTAATCGTGGTCAGGGCGCTCCAGGATAAAGGTGCTGGCAAAATCGACGTACGGTTCCAGGAATGGATATTTGTCATATTTCGCCCACGGCGGTCTGGTGTATTTCGGGGGTGAGTCGATGACCGCTTTCTTCCAGCTGTTGAAGTCTTCGTACCACAGCTCGGTCAGGCGCACCCACTCGACAGGATAACGCCCCGGCATGTTGCAGGCCCGCGAACTGAAATAGGCAACCAGTCCCGGTTGCTGCAGCGTTTCTTTGACATGGGTATTGAGGAACCAGTCCTCCCCTTCTTCTTTCGATACTCCCTTCGG
>PMBW01000181.1:2735-4145 GCA_003153075.1 Dehalococcoidia bacterium
GGTTTTACTTCCCGCCATTTTATCGGCTGTTTAGCCCAGGGCGCCTGCCAGGTGAAGCCCAGGACACGGTCGGTTCTGCCCGGCGCATGTTGCAGCGGTTCCAGTTCTTCCAGTTCGGCGGCGCTACGGAACCAGACTTCAGTGACGCGCATATTATAATAGCCGTAGGCTAAAACCTCCGGGATGGCCGGAATCGGACGGTAGCTGATAAACCGCACCTGCAAGCCGATGTCCTTGGCCATTACTTCAGGCGCGTGGTAGCGTAATAGCCAGCGTTCAAAAGCCGGCAATTCATTCGGTAAATCCGCCGAGGCCAACATGAAAACAGATTTGATCATGCGGTTCTCCTTCGATGTATGTACTTGTTTGCAGATATTAAAATAACCTGACGAAATAACTAGTCCGCGGTGACAGAGAGATAGGATTTTTTACCTTCGACGATCCAGCCCATGGCAATTTCGATGTTGCCGTCATTTTTGGTGGTAAGGCATTTCTTTTCCACGATGCCCCCATAACGCTTGTGTACTTCCCAACCGGAAGCCACTTCACCGTAACGCTGCTGCGCGCTGCCGTCATTGAATCTCCCGTTGGAGACGATGATCAGTTTCGGATGAATAACATCGAAGAGCTCTTTGCAAAACCCGGATTCCAGTCCGTGGTGCGATGCCACAAACACGTCGGTGCCGCCGATGGCTTCTTTGAACCGCTTCTGCCCGAGCAATTCCTGCCACGATTCGCGGTCGTTATCACCGGGTAAAATAACCTTCGAATTGGCATATTCGATGACGGTTACACTGCTGTGATAGTTGATGTTTGAGTTATTGCTCAGCGCCGGCATAAATACCTGGATGATGGCGCCGCCGTTGTTCTGGACATGCAGCGGGCTTTCGTGGGAGGCAATATCCTCATTGTACCGGCTGTTGATCTCGATGTACTTGTCCACCAGTGCGCGGTCTTCGGGCCGGTTGCCGGAGATGATTTCCTTGTGCGTCAGGTGCTTGGGACGGGACAGGATCTGCGGATTCAAAGTATCGAAATTCATGATGTCTTTGATGTGGTCGCCGTGCGGGTGCGTGATGATCACCTCGTCTAACCCGCTGACATTCATCCGGTTTTTCAGGAAGAACAGCGGGCTGAAGGCAGCCAGACCAGTCTCATAAGCGCCCATGCCCAGGTCCTGGACGATATGCTTACCGTTGGGTGTTTTGATGTAAGCAGCGTTACCGACTTGAACATCCCATATTCTTAAATAAAGCATCACCGCATCCCGAATTTTTTACCGCAGCGACTCTGAAAAAAGAGCAGCCCCGTATCGAGATAATATCACTAATTCCCCAAAAATGGAATAGGAGGCGGTGACAACGCCGGTCACCGTCAACGGACGGTTCTCGACATCCCAGGTGATGGTCT
>PMBW01000286.1:0-10136 GCA_003153075.1 Dehalococcoidia bacterium
GCACACCTGGCAGCATCGGGTGTATTAGTTTCCGGCAGATTGTTCTAATCTCGTTGAGCTAATAAGTAAATAAATATGTTTAACCAATCGAATTATTACCCAACGACCCTTTCCTTAATCCTCGCCCGATACATTTTGCTTAAGAGCAAAAGTATTTCGGCTTTCGAGGCGTCAAGGAGAGGAAGATATACGAGTTTGTACTTAGTCCCGGTCCGATTCTATTCTCAGTTTTCAAATATCAACCAACTAGAAACCTAACGCTTCAACATCTATAAATTTCAAATAAGGAGAAAATTGTGTCTGAAATAAAAAAAGTCGCTTATATTTTCCCCGGTCAGGGCGCACAAACCGTAGGTATGGGTAAAGACCTGTATGACAGCTTCGATTCCGTCAAGGCGCTATTCAAACAGGCCGACGACGCCGTCGGATTTTCCCTCTCCAAGATATTCTTCGAAGGGCCGGAGGATGAACTGAAAAAAACCAGTAATGCCCAACCGGCGCTGGTGGCGGTCAGCATTGCCTGTCTGATGGCCGCGCAGGAAGTCAGCGGCAAAAATCTGCCCGCACCATCGTTTATGGCCGGACACAGCCTGGGCGAGTATACCGCGCTTGCTGCCGCCGACGCGATCGATTTCAGCACAGCGGTCTACCTGGCCAAAGAGCGCGGGCGGCTGATGTATGAAGCCGGATTAAAAACACCCGGCGGCATGATGGCGATGATCGGCATCGATGAAGCGGCACTGGCGGAAGTCTGCAAGGAGACCGGCACAGTGATCGCCAATATCAACAGCCCCGGACAGCTGGTGATTAGCGGCGGGGTGGAAAATATCGCAAAAGCCGGTGAAATGGCCAAAGCGAAAGGGGCAGCACGCGCGATTCCGCTGCAGGTGAGCGGCGCTTTTCATTCCCCGTTAATGCAACCAGCGGTAGACGGCATGACGCAGATATTAGCGAAAGTGACTTTCAAAGACCCTTGCGTGCCCATTATCGCCAATGTTACCGCGCTACCGTTGACCCGAGGCAGTCAGATCAAGGACGAGCTGCTCAAACAGTTGTACAGCAGCGTACAATGGCAGCGCAGCGTGGAATACATGGTGAAGAATGGCGTTGGCAAATTTATCGAAATCGGGCCCGGAAAAGTGCTGGCAGGGCTGGTGAAGCGGATCAGCAAGGAGTCCGAGATGGTAAATATCGGGGATGCGAATGCGGTGAAGGGGTTGGTAAGGGAGTAAGGAATACCAGCTGCTAATTCTCCCTCAATTTCTCTACATTTACTTCGAACTGCTCCTATACTTTACTTCGAATTGCTCCGTAAAGTACCTCCGTACATTTCAACTGCGGTTGAAAGTATTTCGTTGAAGACTCAAACTGCGGCCTACGGGAAGTCGTAGGTAGATTCGGCGCGGCGTAAAACGTGGGCAATCAGGACGATCCGTTCGACATCGCGTACTTGGTAAATAATGCGGTAATTGCCGATCCTGATACGAAACAGGTTATGTTTGCTTTTCAGTTTTCTTTCCCCCGCAGGATGCGGGTTGACCGCCAGAGATTGTAAGCATTGCCGCAGCCGGTTGAAATCCTCAGTTCGAATCCGCTCGCCAAATTTAAGGTATTCACGCCTGGCAGCTGATGTCAGTTCAACCGTGTACATTTTTCTTCTCAGCGACAACAGGGATTTTCGCGCGTTTAGCACTGGCTTCTTCTATTTTCCGGTCAACGTCTGTCAGTTTAAAACCGCCGTTTTGTTCCCAATCGGCAATAGCCGTTTCCGCCATCGGAACCAATTCCTCATCCTCTTTGGCCTGTAACCATTCGAGAACGGCTTCGCTAACAATTTCGCTAGCGGGTCGGTTTCTTCTGACGGCTTCCATTTTCAGGTCGAGATACAGTTCTTCATCATGAAACACTACCGTCATTTTTTTTGTCATGGTTTTACCCTCCGGACGTATTTACGTATGGACGTCTGTACGTATGATTATATTGATCTAAAAGAATAATGTCAATCAAGATGGAGCTTTTGTTTCCATTTTTGAGTAGTGAGTTATGAGTATTGAGAATACAGGAGCACAGGAGAACCTTTGCTCCGCCTGCAAAGAATTGTTGAATCTTTATTTTCGTTTTTTGTTTGTTATTTGTTCGTTGTTTTGGGATTTCTTAGTCTATCCCCCTGTGTGTTATACTAAAAACGTTGACCTTCTTGCATTTTAGACTGAAACGAGGGAGTAAAAAATGGATTTCACCGGCAAAGTAGCCCTGGTGACCGGCAGCGGCAGGGGAATCGGCAAAGCGATTGCCATGAAACTGGCGCAAAACGGCGCCACGCTGGTTATCAATGATGTGGGCGACAGCGCTCCCGCCGAGCAAACTGCCACGGAAATCAAGAATTTGAACCGCCAGGCAACTGTAGTGATGGCGGACGTCAGCTCCTCCCCGGAGGTCACGCACATGGTAGATACCGCGATCGCCACTTACGGCAAGATCGATATCCTGGTGAACAATGCCGGTATCACCCGCGACCAGTTGACGATGAAGATGTCGGACGAAGAATGGGATAAAGTCCTCGCCATTGACCTGAAAAGCGTATTTTTATGCACGCGGGCCGTTTTACGGCCGATGCTGAAACAGCGCTCCGGCAGGATTATCAGCATGTCCAGCGTGGTCGGCATCATCGGCAACGCCGGTCAGGCAAACTACGCCGCAGCGAAAGCGGGTATTATCGGATTTACCAAGACGATAGCAAAAGAAGTAGCTTCCCGCGGGATCACGGTTAACGCCGTCGCGCCCGGTTTTATAAATACACCGATGACGCAGGTACTGGCCCCCGAACGGAAACAGGCTTTGCTGGCCAATATCCCGCTGGGCAGCCTGGGTACGCCGCAGGACATCGCCGAAACGGTGGCTTTCCTCGCCTCGGAAGAAGCAAGATATATTACAGGGCAGGTCATCACCGTCGACGGCGGCATATCATTGGGAAAGCTCTAAGCCCGAATATCTAAACACTAAAATGATCTGGATATTTGAATTTTAAAAATTGTTTGGTATTTGGTATTTGGTATTTTCAAAGTAGACACCTTGACTTTAATATAGTATCCTGATTGTAGGGGTAGTAAATGGCAGGTGGACGCCGGAAAGCCCGCAGCATTGCGCTGCAAGCACTTTACGAAATAGATGCGGTAAAGCATGATCCGGAGGAGACTCTTCAGCACCTTCAGGCAGAAGCTGATTTGTCTGAAGAGAACTTCGGATTCACCCGTGAACTGGTGGAAGGAGTGGTCCGCTATAAAGAAAAGCTGGACGCGCAAATTCACCGTTACGCGCCGGCCTGGCCGATAGAGCAAATTGCTTTTATCGACCGGAACATCCTGCGACTTGCAATCTATGAAATTTTAATTGATAATAAAATACCGGTGAAGGTCGCCATCAATGAGGCCGTCGAACTGGCCAAAAACTTCGGGGGCGACAGTTCATCAAAATTTATCAACGGCGTATTAGGCGCTATAAGTGCTAATATTAATAAAGAAAATCCTTCAATAGGGGGTAAATAAGTGGCAACTGTATTTGAGCGGGTCAAGAAAATTGTGGTGGAGCAACTGGGCGTGGACGAAAAGGATGTCGTGCCGACAGCCCGCTTTGTCGATGATCTGGGCGCTGATTCCCTGGACCTGGTAGAACTGATCATGTCCCTGGAAGAGGAATTCAGCAACTCAAGCAACAAAATTGAAATTCCGGATGAAGACGCGGAAAAAATCCTCACCGTGCAGAATGCCGTCGATTACATCACGGACCTGGGTGTCAAAGACAAATAACGACCTGTGTAACAGCCTGTGATTAAAGCCATATTTTTTGATTGGTTTAATACACTGGCGCATTACTCATCCGCCACGTGAGGAACTTAGAAAGCCAGGCTCTCAAAGAGCTTGGCTTTGCTGTTTCCCCGAAAGCCCTCAGCTACGGTCTCTATCTGGGCGACAAGATGATGTACGAAGAGAATGCTCGCGTTGCCATTCGCCTGAGAAGCAGGGAAGAGCAAACGCAGCTTTATACCAGGTTCCACCGGACGATACTGAAAGAAGTAAACATTTCCACATCCGATGAAACGGTGCTTAAATTGCTGAAGAGAATGCTGCAACTGAACGACAGTATGAAGTTCGTGCTCTTCGACGATGTGATCGATACACTGAAAACGTTAAAAGCGCGGAATCTGAAACTGGGTTTACTGACCAACCTGCAAACCGAAGTAAATTCGATGTGCCGCGAGCTGGGCATTGCCGAATACCTTGATTTTACGGTGACTTCAGCGGAAGCGGGCGCAGACAAACCGCAGCCGCCGATCTTTCTGAAAGCACTGGAACTGGCTAAGGTCACCGCCGCCGAGGCGGTGCATGTCGGCGACCAGTACCAGAACGACGTGCTGGGGGCCAGAGGGGTCGGCATTGCGCCAATCCTGCTGGACCGCGCCGACTATTATGCCGAAATTAAAGACTGCCCGCGGATCAAAAGTCTGAGCGAAGTAAGCAGATACCTCAGTTGACCTCCACATCTATTTCGGCGAAGGCCGGAATCCAGCCGCCAGCACCACCGGTTTGGTGGGCTTCACCCACCATACAATACTCCGTATCTCTAGGGGCTCATCTTGTATTAGACAAGATTAATAATTGTAAGAAAGCTCAGATTTAGGCTATAATAAATGTCGGAATACTCATGGTGGCTGTAGCCCAGCGGTTAAGNNAGTTCCAAGATTCAAATAACAATAATCAAGAAAAATACTAATATCGAAATCCTAAATCCGAAACAAATTCAAAATACGAATATCTGAAATTATAAACTGGATACCGATGCAAATCGGTAAGGATAGGATTTTTTCCCGGTCGTCAGTCTGCTTTGAGTCTATACCCCACGCCGGATTCGGTAATGATAATTTGCGGCCTCGCTACGTCCGGTTCGATCTTGCGTCTGAGGTTACTGATATTGACCCGCAGCATATGAAATTCGCCGATATATTCGGGGCCCCAAACCGCATTTAACAGGTGCTTGTGCGTCATCACCTTGCCCGAATGTTCAACCAGCACTTTGAGTAGTTCGTATTCGTTGGGCGTTAACTGGATTTCCTGCCCGGCCACTTTGACCAGTCTCCGTACCAGATCGATCTCAAGATCACCTGTTTTGAAGGAAGGTTCCCCGGCTGTCTGAGCAGCCCGCCGCAAGGCAGCGCGCACGCGGGCCAGCAGCTCCCCGACGGCGAACGGCTTGGTCAAGTAGTCATCGGCACCCAGATCGAGAGCGGCAATTTTATCTTTTTCCGAGCCTCTAACCGAAAGGATGATAATCGGGATTTGCGTCCACTCCCGCAGCTGCCGTGTCACTTCAATACCGTCAATATCCGGCAGTCCGATATCCAGAATGATGATGTCCGGCTTTTCAGCGGCTGCTTTAGCCATGGCTTCTTTTCCGGCCGCAGCTTCGATCGTCTCGTACCCCCGGGCTGTCAGAGTGAGCTGTAAAAACACCCTGATAGATTGCTCATCGTCAACAATAAGCACTTTTTCAGTGGACATTAGATTGCCCCGCAGGTTTCTGGCTGGTTTCTGCTGCCGGTAACGTTAATCTGATGATGGTGCCGCCGCCTGCCCTGTTTTCAGCGGCGATACGCCCGCCGTGGGCCTCCACAATGCCTTTGCAGATGGATAAGCCCAGGCCGGTGCCGGCAACGCTGCCCGGGTGTTCGATGCGGTAGAATTTATCAAAAACCTGTGATAAATCAGCCGCAGGAATACCAAAACCCCGGTCGGCGATTTCAATCTGAACTTCACCACCGATATTTCGGGCTTTGATTTCAATGGGGGAATCCGGCGGCGAATATTTAAGCGCATTATCGATGACATTGACAAAAGTCTGCACGATCAGCCCAAAATCGACCGACACAAACGGCAGGTTCAGCGGGATATCGACTTCAATCGGGCGGGACAATGTACGGTTCCCGAGTTGCTCCAGGGCAGTGCCTACCAGGTCCTGGACATCTGAAGACTGCCTCAGAATTCTGATCGCGCCCGCTTCCACCCTGGAAACGTCCAGCAGATTGGTGATCAAATGATTTAAACGCTCGGCTTCTTCCCAGGCAACGCTAACCAGTTTAGTTTTAGCTTCGTCGTCCAAGTTAATGCCCTTCTCCTGCAAGCTGCTTAATACACCGATAATGGAGACCAGCGGCGTGCGTAAATCATGGGATACCGAATTCAGCAGGGCTGTCTGCAATTTTTCCGTGTCTCTTAAAATCTGGGCATTATGAGCTTCTTCATTGAGTAAAATACTTTCAATGGCAACGGCGGCGAGGTTGGCGTAGGCTTCCAGCAAATGCTCCTGACCGATGGTGAGTTGGTCTTTATCGCCGGCGACTAGAATGGCCAGCACCCCCACTTTACCCCTGGCGGTAATAAGGGGAACATAACGCGCATTGGCATTGGGCAAAGTATCCGTGCCGCTGCCGACTACTTTCTGGTGCTCGAATGACCAGATGGCGGCCGAACGCTCGTTCTCATCAATGGCTAAATTTTGAACTCCGGTATAAGGTTTCAGCGTGTTCTTTTTTTCACTGTCGGGCAAAAAAGCGATAACATTGTACCCGAATGTCTCTTTGGCTCTTTTGATAATGACCTGCATGTAAGTGTCCAGGTCATTAGACACTGCCAGATCCCTTCCCAGGGCAAAAAGGGCGTAGGTTTCACGCTCTTTTATTTTCGCCGCTTCAGTCTGACGGCGCACCCTTTCCGTCAGATAACCGATGACAATTCCCACCAGAAGCAGCACCAGGAAAGTAAAAATATACTGTGTATCCGAAACGGAAAAGCTGAAATACGGACGGATAAAGAAGAAATCAAAGGCCAAAACACCCATAATTGAGACCATAATCGAAGGCCCCAGGCCTCCCAGATATGCGGTAATAACGACCGCCAGAACATATACGGCCATGATCGTGGTGGGGGTAAAAAGCTGGTGGATCAACTGCCCGATCAAAGTGGCGACGGCGACAAGGGTCAGGCCCTGCAAATAACCCCGCCAGTTCACGACGCGGTCGGACCTCTTCTCGTTGGTCCCGGATTTAGCAGGTTCTCTACTCCCGCTTACTACGTAAACATCGATGTCTTCGCTCAGGCGGATAATTCTGTCAAGAACAACCTCATCCCTGAGCTTAAGCCAGCGCCGCCGCTGCGGTTTGCCGACCACGATTTTTGTGATATTGTTCTTGATGGCATAATCTATCACTGTCTCCGATATTGAATCTCCCTGGATCGTGACAGCCTTTGCGCCCATTTCTTCCGCCAAACGTAAGGTGGCGGTCAGTCGTTCCTGTTCAGCGGGAGAAAGACGGATATTATCCGGCGTTTCGGCATAAACCGCAAACCATTCCGCGCTCAACTGAGTGGCCAGCCGGCGCGCCGTGCGAACCAGGCGGCTGCCGGATGAACTGGTGCTGATACAGACCATCAGCCGTTCACCGGTCGCCCAGGGGCCGCGTATCGCGTGCGAACTCATATAAGACCGGACCTGCTCGTCAACGCGTTCGGCGGCGGCCCGCATCGTTAACTCGCGCAGGGCGGTCAGGTTCCCTTTCCGGAAAAAATCTTCCATCGCCAGGGCAACCTGTTCCGGAACGTAAACTTTTCCCTCTTTCAGTCTTTTTAACAGTTCATCCGGCGGCAGGTCTACTAACCTGATCTCATCGGCAATATCGATAACGGTATCAGGAATAGTTTCATGCATCGAGATGCCGGTGATCTGCTCTACCGTATCGCGCAGACTTTCGACGTGCTGGATATTCAGTGTAGTATAGACATCAATCCCGCTGTCTAAAAGCTCCATGACATCCTGATAACGCTTGGGGTGGCGGGAACCCGGCGCATTGGTATGNNTCGGCTAAAGTGACGCCGCGGTATTCCACTTTTTTCTGAGGAATTATTTCCAGTCCCTGCAGCATGACCGCGGTTTCATGGCGTTTATGCGTTTCGACAATACCCACCGCGATATCAGTATCACGGCTCCGGTTGCGGGCGTCTTCCAGCATGGCATATGTTTTACCCACACCGGCGGCGTAGCCGAGGAAGATTTTCAGTTTTCCCCGGTTAATTTTAGCTTCTTCGGCCTGGACCCGTACTAACAGTTCATCCGGATCAGGACGAGCGGTATTGTCATCCATCGTAGTCAATCCCTGCTAGAATTTTACTCTCTGGAAGAAATAAAATCTATTTCAGTTTATCCAGCGCCAGGTTAAGTTGGAGAACATTGACCCGCGGTTCCCCGAGAATACCCAATTGACGCCCGGCGGTGAACTGCTTGACCAGCGTAGAGACTTGCCCGGCCGTCAGATTGCGGTAGCGGGCCACGCGATTGATCTGATAGTCGGCGGCGGCGATACTGATATCCGGGTCAAGTCCGCTCCCGGAGGAGGTTACCAGGTCGACCGGGATGGGCAGTTTATTATCCGGGTCCACGGCTTTTAACGCATCGATGCGCGCCTGTACTTCGTCCTGCAGAGCCGGATTTTCAGGACCAAGATTGGAACCGGAAGAAGAGGCGGCATTATAAGGGATGGGGGAGGTAGCGGAGATACGCCCCCAGAAATACTTCGGGTCGCTAAACTGCTGCCCGATCAGCGAGGAGCCGTTGACGCTGCCGTTTGAGACAATGAGGCTGCCGTTAGCCTGTTTATGGAAAAATACCTGGGCAATGCCGGTAACGGCCAGGGGATAAACCACCCCGGTAATCACCGTGAAAACTGCCAGGAAGATGATTGCGGTCCTAAATTGACGCCACATTAAATAACCTCTTTCCCTTCCTTATGTCAGGTGTAATAACGTTAAAATCATATCGATCAACTTGATGCCTATAAACGGCGCGATCAGTCCCCCCACGCCGTAGATCAGGAAATTATCCCGCAATAACTGCGCCGCGCCAACCGGACGGTACTTTACGCCGCGTAACGCCAGGGGGACGAGCGCCATGATAATCAGCGCGTTAAAAATTACCGCCGACAAGATCGCGCTTTCCGGCGTGGACAGGCGCATGAAATTCAAAGCCTGCAGCGAAGGATAAACTGAGGCAAATGCTGCCGGGATAATGACAAAATACTTGGAGACATCATTGGAGATGCTGAATGTGGTCAAGGCGCCGCGGGTCATCAGCAACTGTTTACCGATTTCCACAATTTCGATCAGCTTGGTCGGGTTGCTGTCAAGGTCGATCATGTTGGCCGCTTCACGCGCGGGCTGGGTGCCGGTGTGCATGGCAACCGCGACATCGGCCTGAGCCAAAGCCGGAGCGTCATTGGTGCCGTCGCCGGTCATGGCTACAAGTCTGCCGCCGGCCTGATTTTCCCGGATCAATTTAAGTTTGGTTTCCGGCGTTGCCTGCGCCAGAAAGTCGTCCACGCCGGCTTCCGCGGCAATGGCGGTAGCCGTCAGCGGGTTATCCCCGGTGATCATAATCGTCTTGATCCCCATCTTGCGCAACTGCGCGAACCGCTCTTTGATACCTCCCTTGACTATATCCTTCAGGTGGATGACACCCATTGCCTCACCGTTGCGAGCAACTACCAGCGGGGTCCCGCCCGACTTGGCAATACCGTCGACAATCTGGGACAGTTCCGGAGGAACCGATTTACCCTGTTTTTCGATGTAGGCAATAATAGAATCGGTGGCTCCTTTACGGATACTCAACCCGTCAATGTCCACCCCGCTCATGCGGGTCTGCGCGGAGAACGGAATAAAGTGCATGTTGCCCTGATTATCGGGATTAAAAGTACCACGCAGCCCGTATTTTTGTTTGGCCAGGACGACGATGCTGCGTCCTTCCGGGGTTTCGTCGGCCAGAGAAGCCATCTGGGCTGTTTCAGCCAGTTCAAGGGCGGTA
This sequence comes from Dehalococcoidia bacterium, assembly GCA_003153075.1. Next base: position 9,904 of record PMBW01000286.1, read on the forward strand.
ATTTTGCCCACTGGAATAAAATTCACCGCTTCTCGGTTGCCCAGAGTGATGGTGCCGGTTTTATCCAGTAACAGGACATCTACATCTCCGGCGGCTTCTACCGCCCTGCCGGATAAGGCAATGACATTCCGGCGGATAAGCCTGTCGATACCGGCGATGCCGATGGCAGGTAATAATCCGCCGATTGTGGTTGGAATCAGACAAACCAGCAAGGCTACGAGCACGGTGATCGT
>PMBW01000286.1:10194-11244 GCA_003153075.1 Dehalococcoidia bacterium
ACGGCGCTGCGGTCGCCGCCGGATTCACGGATCACCGGCGCGCTTTCGCCGGTGACGGCGCTCTCATCGACCGAGGCAACACCCTGCTCCACTTCGCCGTCTGCCGGTATCATATCGCCGGTTTCTACCAGGAAAAGGTCGTTCTGTTTTAATTCATTTGATAACACCAGCGTATATTTTGAATGGCGGTCGATCTTGCTCAGTTTTTTGGCGTGCGTTTCGCGGCGGGTACGGCGCAATGCCGCCGCCTGCGCTTTGCCGCGGCCTTCTGCCAGAGCTTCTGAGAAATTAGCAAAAATGACGCATAACCACAGCCACAAAGTAACACCGCCGACAAAGGCTGTCGGTACTTCGCCGTGTCCAAGTAATGCCTGTATCCATAAAATCGTCGTTAAAACGCTGCCGACTTCGGTGACAAACATGACCGGGTTGCGCACCATCCAGCGGGGATTTAATTTCACAAATGCGTCAACAATAGCCTGAAGGTAGACTTCGCCCTTCACGCCGGGCGTTTTTTTCACCTCTACAGGGGTTGACGTTTCGATTTTAAGTGTCTGTGTCATATTTTTATCTCACCAAATGCTCGACAAACGGACCCAGAGAAAGCGCCGGGAAGAAACTCAGTGCGCCGACAATAATTACAACAGTGATCAGCCAGATAATAAAAAGGGGAGTGTGAGTAGGCAGTGTACCCACTGAAGCCGGAACGTGTTTTTTACGCGCCAGAGAACCGGCAATAGCCAATACCGGTACCATCAGCCAATACCGCCCCAGTAACATGGCGATACCGAGGGCAATATTGTAAAACATATTGTTCGTTGCTAATCCGGCGAAAGCGCTGCCGTTATTGTTACTGGCAGAGGAAAAAGCATAGAGGATTTCGCTAAAGCCGTGAGAGCCCGGATTCCCCACTGCGGATTTGCCCATCGGGACTAAAACCGCAACCGCCGTGCCGAGCAATACGCAAACAACGGGAATCAATACCATAATGGAGGCCATTTTCATTTCGTAAGATTCGATCTTTTTGCCGAGATATTCGGGCGTGCGGCC
>PMBW01000190.1 GCA_003153075.1 Dehalococcoidia bacterium
GCAGCAGGCGCCAGCGCCAGTTTCTTCTGCCAGACACCCGGATTTTCCAGCACGGCTTCCACCCAGGCTGTCCCGGAAGCGTTGGCCGCTGACGGTTGAAAACTGTAGGAAAACGCAATATTGCCGACCACCGCCTGTGGATACTGCGCCGCAGCGACGGGCGCGGCAGGCGGCGGTCCGTAAAGATAGGACGGCTTCAGGTAGGTCGTATAATCGAATTGACTTTTTTGCGAATAGCTGATGAGAGTAGTCTCCTGTTTGATGCTGGCCGGTTTGGAAACAGCGAGCGACATGCCGATCAGTGCCAGCGCCAGCAGCGCCCCGCTGATGATCATCATTGTTTTCAGAAATTTCGGTTTCATCATCGCAATTTTCCATTCCTTACTTTATTCATCAGGACGATTCTGTTTGTGATGAATTGAGACTATTCTATCACAGATTACTTACCCGCAAAAAGGCCCTTCACGGCGATTGATATCCAGCCGACTTTGGGGATGATATAAATCTCCTTCCCCACGACGGCTTCAGGGGAAACCGGATCGGCATCCGGAGAGTTATTGGCATCGCCTTTGGTAATGAAATAGTCCGTCCCGGCATCACCGCCGATCTCGATCACCCGGTGCACAATGTTGATCTTTTCTTTGGCGTTCTTGTATTCGATGATGTCTCCCAGCTTGATCAACTCCGGCTTGACCGGCGCGATCAGCACAATATCGCCGGGATTGATCACCGGCACCATGCTGCCGCTGGGAACCAGCGACGGTTTGACCGGCAAAACACCGGTAGTAAACCAGAGGATCGCCACACAGGTGATCGCCGTGAATATCCAGCCCGTCGGTAAGGCGTTGCTGCGCATTTTTTTGCGGGATCTTGATCTGGCGTCCTGGGCAGCGTAAAAATCATTGATGACCACCATCCCGATCACCGGGATAACCGTCCCGATCAGGCCTTTTAATGCCCAATCAAGGTCGGGAAGGATGGGACAAAGCCACCAGAAGGCCGCCAGCAAACCGCGGTAGGCCAGCGAAGCACGTGCCCCGGCAGTCATTACAAGCATGGATGCTACTAAATTCTCCGCCAGCAGCGGCAGCCAGGTAGAGATGACCTGATTGGAGGATTCGATCTGGAACTTAAAACCGGTGATCTGCACCATGGGAATTGAGATGAAAGTAAATAAAATAGTTACCAAAATGATCACCAGGAAACTGTGTTTTTTGGCGAAGCGGGTGACCAGCCAGGCGCGGCTCAACTCCATTCCGATAAGCATCGTGGCCTCAAAGAAAACGATTTCTATGATACCCAATGGAGTGAAGGAGGAAGGACTTTTACCGAAGCCGGAAAACAGGCCGCCGATAACATAGAGCACGACCTGGACCAGGGCAGTGCCCAGTCCGAGGATGACGAAGTCCTTCTTTTTACCGATCTTGCCGAGCGGCCGGTAGCCCGGCAGACGGCGAATGGCAAAAAACAGGCCGACCCAGAGCAGCGGCTGCACCAGATAGGATGAGATCATGGAATTCAAACCTGTGTGCGGCAAGACCAGGTTGATGACCAGGTAGATTAAGGCCAGCAAGCCTAAGATTATGAATGAAGCCATAGCCAGTATCTTAACATATATTTTTGCTCATGATAACAATGCTGAAATGAAAAGGTTCGGTTTTATTTTAGTTGAAGCACTCTCTCAATTCTCTCCTGTTCGTTCCTCCGGCACTGTAAGCCTGATAGGGAGAGAGGAACGACCCAAAGAGTTATCTGACAGCGATCACTTGCTTGACAGTATTAGAGGTGCTGCCGGAGAAATTGGAGTTACCGTCGTAACCGGCCGTGATGTAGTGAGTTCCGACAGGCAGTTTCGTCGTGCAGAAGGTCGCCTTGCCGCAGCTGTCCAGAGTAGCCGTACCAAGGACTGTACTGCCCTCTTTGAAAGTCACCGTCCCTGCAGGAGTGCCGGAACCGGGGGCGACAGGAGAAACAGTCGCATTAAATGTCACATTACTTCCTGCTTTAACGGAACTGCATGGATTAACTAACAATGACGTAGTACCGTCTTTACTGACCGTCTGCTGTAATGCGCCGGATGAACTGCCGTTGTATTTGGCATCACCGCCGTAGACCGCGGTAATGGCATGCGGCGAACCGGAGACACTCAACGATGAGGTCTTGTAAGTGGCAATAGCGGAACCATTCAGCGTGCCGGTGCCCAGCGTGGTGCTGCCGTCTTTAAAAGTGACGGTGCCGGTCGGTGTGATCGCGCCGGTGGTCTTTACAGTCGCGGTGAAGGTCACGGACTGGCCGAATAAGGACGGATTAACGTTTGATATAAGTGTTGTTGAGGTATCGGTTTTAACCGGGTTGACAGTCTGGGTAAGGCTGTCGCTGCTGCTCAGATAGTTAGTGCTGCCGCCGTAAGAAGCTTTGACGGTATGGCTGCCCGCAGCCAAAGCAGATGTAGTAAAAGCAGCCAGGCCGGAACTGTTCAGCGTGCCGGTGCCCAACGATGTGCTGCCGTCATAGAAAGTGACGGTACCGGCCGGCGTGCCGCTCTCGCCGGTGACCCTGGCGGTGAATGTGACCGGTTGTCCGAACACCGACGGATTAAGCGACGTGGATAAGCAAGTGCAGGTCTTGTACTGGCACGGCGGACATGATTGAGTAACCACGATGGTNNTCTTGACCTGAGTTGATAACCTGATTTTTGTCGATGCCTTTGAGTGTCATCTTAATATAACTTGAAACATCAGCGGGATTTCCAGGGGTGATTGAAGAATAAGTAATAACGGAAACCACGCCCGGTGAACAATTCTGATTTAAAATACCGAAAAAGATAGTTGGGTGATAGCCGGGATATGCTTTGGAAAGGGTGAAGGTGATGGTATCGGTGGTATAGGTTGCTGATGTAAACGCATAATTTCCGGAAACCCGGGTGCAGGTACTGCCGGGGGATTGCGCTGTTTTAGGATCGTTGCCGTTATCACCGGGGTCAACAGGATTGTACACGGTATGACTTGATACGGCGGCATTATCATTGGGTTCCACCCAGGAGAATTTACACAGGCTCTGGCCGCCGACGCAATCCGTGGTAACATTGCCGGTGCTGGCATATGCCACGCCGACCGCTGCCGTCGATAAGATTGCCACCAGCCCAACAATTGCTCCGATTTTCCAGCTTATTTTCATTTTACCAATCAATCTGGTTGTTCACCTATTTCCCTATATAACCATATATACTTTTTCCGCCGCTAATTTATTTTAAGGGCGAAGGGTGAATTTATACCATACCCTTAAAATAAATTAACCAGGTCAGGGTGAGGTTTTAAAGCCCCACCCTCAAATTTATTTTAAATATTATCCCAACATATTCTTTGATGAAATTAACATCAATGTGATTCGGTACCTGTAACGGTAACCTGGAATACTCCCGTTTGGCCCTGATAAGTTGCCTGATCAAGATCATTATTCAACGTAATAGTCAAGTTCACGTCCACGTGGCCCCCCTGACCTGTAGCCGCAAGCCCGTCCAACACGCCATTTATCTGGGAGGCGTCGGTAATGGCAACGCCATCAATTGTTCCGCTCCAGCTCGCGTCGGTAAGATAAGCCCAACTATAGCCATCTACGCCGGTGAGTTACGTACTAAATTTCACCGGCAATGTTCCTATATTACCTAACCAAAAATGATAGTTAATTGTGCAACCGGGATAAGCATTTGTAAACGATTCATTTACCCCGTTATAATAGCCGCCTCCAACTGGATCAAATCCGGAATAACTGGGGCTACCCTGGCTTCCTTGATCAAGAATGCCGATAACTACAGTCCCCATTTGAACTGCCGCACTGACATTAATTGTGCTATTCCATGCTGCGTATGCTGCNNGATTACAGCTAAGACGATTAATCCTATCTTTTTCATTTGGTAACCTCTTATTTAATTTCTCTACGAGGGCATTTCGGCCCTCGTAGAGATACCAGCCATTAATCTACTTTACGGGTTCAAAGTACCAACGATGTCAAAGGTATAAGTACCGCTTGTGCCCGCTGCTGATTGGTTCATAGTTGAAGATAAGGTTATTTTTGCGTAAACCGTCTTAACGGTGCCGGCACTAACTGAATTAAAGTTTGCCAAGAAAGTGTCAAGCGGAGTCAAATCAGTGAAGGCAGCGGGAGAGCTCCAGGAACTCCCGTCAGAGCTAAGTTCGATAGTAGACCCACCAAAAATTTGTGCATAATTACCACTGTAGCCTAGATTGTTAGCACCGAATTTGACCGGTAATGTCCCGAGATTTTTGATGTATATAGTCATTGGAACTACTTTTCCCGGATACGCATTGGTAACAGATTATGAAATACCACTATAATAGCCACCACTGATATATGAGCCTGTGCTGGTACCAGTTGAATCGGCAGGGGCGACCCCGACGATTACAGTACCCATTTCAACCGCTGCACTTACATTAATAGTGCTATTCCATGCTGCGTATGCTGCACCTAACGCACCGAGCGCAAGGATTACAGCTAAGACGATTAATCCTAATTTTTTCACTTTTACTCCTAAATTTTTTCTCTTTTTAATTTTGTTTTTATTTCGCCTCTTGCTCATGCGGTAGAGGAGCATCAAGCCAATCTCGCGACTCCTCTACCGGTAAGAATCGGTAGTTTAACTACCCTGGGTAACAGCAATAGTGAGATAGGTTGTATAAGGGGCGTTTTGGCTTACTCCATCGGCAACGGTGAAAGTAACGGTACCAATATAGGATGCACCCACTGCTAAATTCGTTGTACCTGCCCAACCATTGTTGTCGGTGTAGTTAGTGAAATTGGTTGTATCATAAGCTCCCGGTACCCATGCAATGTTGCAAGGAATAGTACCATTGTTCGTGATTTGGTACGGTATACTGATTACAGCACCCGGCACGGCATTCGTAACTTTCACAGTTATTTGCGTCCAGGGGCTACCAGTCTGATCTACAACCGCCACATAACTAGGTGTAACGCTGGGAGAATAACCGGTGGCTACAGCGATTTGCGCCGACAATGTACCTGTTTGCACGTTAGCTTGAATGTAAAGGGATTGGTTCCACGCGGCATAAGCTGCGCCAACCAGACCCAGCATCATGACTACGGCTAAAATAATCAATCCTATCTTTTTCATTTTTACTCCTAAATATTCCCTTTATTAATTTTGTTTATTGTTTTTGATTGTTGTTTTTGAATCATTTTGTCTTTTTATATTATTTAAGACCCCTATTCCACGTAAAAGGCGGAATAATCGACCGGGGTAAAGCATGCATTATTATTTCTTTATTACATAATTGCTAACCTGTTAATATGTGATAAAATAAAAATAGNNCCAGGCGGGTAAGGGGCTCCTTCTTTGAGTTCTATCTTTATTTTTCAGGCCGCGCAATTACAAAAAACCGGCCTGATTTTTTAATCTCAGCCGGTTTCATTATTAGCTCCCTGTCATCCAAATGACCAATTACGGACGCCAGTTCATTGCTTCCCAGATATCCTGATATTATCGCTTCTTAGCTTGCGGTGCGCCTCCCTTAGTTCGTATGAATGTTCGCAAGAATTTATGATTTGTAAAAAAAGTTTAACACTCGGTTTTCAACTTGTCAATAGGTTTTGAGTGATATCAACTATATTTAAATATATTATTTTCCATATGGATTTCGATATGTTTAGGATTAATCCCTTTTTAAGGGGGAATAATTTTACAATTCAAGTCATACTTGCGGAGAAAGCCAGATTGGTGTTTTTACCCGCGGCATTCGTCCAGGGAACATTGTTAACATTAATTACCTTGGTGAATGAAAGCACCGCGCCCCAACTCTTGCTTGATATGGAATTTTACATTCAGGCAATCCTCTCCCTATTGTCCATTCTGAGTCCGCCTCTGGAGGAAAGGATCTAGTTTTTAACGGCTGAATCAACACACTCAAAATACCAGATGCTTCGCTCTAAAACCGTAGATTTATGGTACCAACGGCTCAGCAGGACAAGGATGCAGTCAATAATTTGTTTTCGGAATTAAGAGGACCATAACACACCAACTTTTGATCTTTTCCCGCGGCGGAAAATCTTGTTGCACGCTTTGGTCAGACGGTCTGACTAGAGCTCATTTTAATGTTTCGTCCTTAATATTAACCCGAATTTCCAGCTCTGGCGGGGTTGTAATGATCTGCTTCAACCAGCCTGAGAGGGAGGGAGTGCCCTGCGCCCGGGCTGACAATTAGAGGAGGAGCATACCGTCTTTTTTGAGGCGGCGGGAGACGGACTTGCTGTTTTGGACGTACTTGTCCAGTTCTTTCCAGAACTTGCGGCTGTGGTTGTGGACGCGGGTATGGACCATTTCGTGCAGAATGACATAGTCCATCAGTTCTGCGGGTAATTGCACCAGTTTGATATTGAGGCTGATGTTGTTACGGGGGGAACAGCTGCCCCAGCGTGTTTTTTGCTGCCGGACGGTGACACGGCCGCATTTGAAGCCGTGCTCCCGGGCCAGGTAGTCCAGGCGGTCTTTCAACGTCTTTGCCGCGGCGGCTTTATCGATGGTTTGCAGATGGATCCCCAGCGCCTGTTTACGGTTTTCCACCTGCGCGATGATCGCCTGGTGTTTACGGATCCAGTTTTGCTTTTTATGGACAAAGTCGAGGGCTTTCTCAACGGATACCCGCATGGGCACCGAGACGCGGACGCCTTTGCCGGGACTGACGGAAATGATAATGCGCCGGGCGCGGCGGCTGCGGTTGAAGCAGACTTGCCCGATGTCGTCTATTTCTATATTGTTAGAGTCTGGCATGTGTTTTGACACTCCAGGTTGTTTTAATATTTAGAATATAGAATGCTGTCAGGCATCAGAAACGAGCATTATCTCTGGCTGCTTGCAACAATGCTAATGCAAGCACAATGCCCTATCTCTATATCTCTTCCGCGCGGGGAAGAGAACTATATTTTACCAAGAAGGGCTTAACGCCCCTCTTGAACTCCCTTGGATAGAGGAGGGTTTGAGAAACAATGAATGCTTTGTTAACTTTAACTTGAAACGGATGCATTCGGCAAGTGGTTTGGCCGGGTTTTTCAACGGATATTATAGCGGCGGCGAGATAGCATTTTTCAGCTTCAAAATTTTATTTTTTGAGATGGTTTATGCTATACTTACCGATGGCAGGAAGCGGATAAATCTTAATAAGACAAGGCCGCTAAATTTATGTTGGAGGATGGTACTACGCATGGAGAAAACAACCAGTGTCAAGCAATTAACCAACGATGCTTTTAACATCTACGGCTCTTTTGCCAATTTGACAGACCCCAACGGTCCGAAGATGGGTTTTGGCAAAGTGGAGTTTTACCGCGATATGGCGATCTTAAGCCTGGGGCAAATCGGCGAGGCCGCCTTCTCCGTCACACGGGTGCAAAAAAGAGATAATATCATCGACGCGATGGAATGCCATAACCACACCGGGGAAGCCTGCATGCCGCTGGATGGGGACATCCTGATGCATGTGGCGCCGGCGACCGGCACCAAAGATGTGCCGCTGGATAAGATCGAAGTCTTCCGCGTGCCGAAAGGGACGCTGGTGGTTTTACGCCCGGGTGTCTGGCACTGCGCCCCGTTCGCCGAAAAAACAGAATTCGTCGACTGCATGGTAGTGCTGCCCGAAAGGACCTACAACAACGATATTTTCTTCTACCGGATGACCAAGGAAGAACAAATCCGCATCGTCTAAATCGCCTAATATTATTTGGAGGAATACTTTGTACAGAGACTACAAGATCACGATCGGCCTTGCGCCGACCCGGCGCGATAAATTTCCCGCCCCGCCGGAAGCCGTAAAAAACAAAAAACGATTCATGCCCAAACTGTTAAAGATATTAAAGAGCTTTCACGATGTAAAAATCGTTGATATCGATTGGCTGAACGAAGACGGCATGCTCTACGAAACCGAAGATGTGGCCAAAGTGGAAGCGTATTTCCGCAAGGAAGGCGTGGACGCGGTATTCATGCCGCACTGCAATTTCGGCCAGGAAGAAGTGGTCGGCAAGCTGGGAAAAGCGATGGGCAAGCCGTTCCTGCTGTGGGGCCCGCGTGATGACGCGCCCCCTCCGAATTACGCCTGGCGCTTGACCGATACCCAATGCGGTCTGTTCGCCAGCGGCAAGGCTTTAGCCAGATTCGGTGTGCCTTTCACCTACATTGAAAACTGCTGGGTAGACGCCCCCATTTTGAAAGAAGAACTGGAAAAATTCATCCGTGTCGTTACAATTACCAAAGACCTGTCCGGTCTGCGCATCGGGCAGATATCCCTGCGCCCGCGCCAATTCCTGAGTGTCATTTATAACGAGGATGAGCTGCTGGAAAAATTCGGCATCGAAGTAGTGCCGATCAACGCCACGGAGATCCTCGGCACTTTTAACGAAGTTTACGCGAAACAGAAAGACCAGATCAAAGCGCTGGTCAAAGAAACCACCAAGGCAATGGACACCAGCGCCGTGAAAAAAGAAGAGCTGGACAAGATCGCAGCCCTGGAACTGAGCATGATGGAACTGGGCCACAGATACGGTCTGAAGGCGATGGCTAGTGAATGCTGGTCGATTTTCCGGACCAACCTCGGCTTCCCGCCCTGCTTTGTCCTGGGCGATGTGACTGAAAAAGGCCTGCCGGTGGCCTGCGAGACCGATGTCCTGGGCGCAGTGACCTCTGTCATGCTGGCAGCGGCGGCCCGCGGCGAAACCCCGAACTTCCTGGCCGATGTGACCATCAGACATCCCAAGAACGACAATGCCGAACTGCTCTGGCACTGCGGTCCGTTCCCGAAATCACTGGCAAAAGACGCCAAGAAAAGGGTTTTACTGGAAGGCCACGGTCAGTGGGAGTTAAAGGGCGGCGATGTCACCGTCGCCAGATTTGATGCCATCGGCGGAAAATATTCGTTATTCGCCGGTGAAGCACGCGGCACCGACGGTCCGAGCACCGAGGGTAATTATATCTGGATCGAGACGGATGATTGGCCGAAGTGGGAAAGGAAACTGGTCTGCGGCCCGTACGTCCATCATGTAGCCGGTGTGCACGGTAAATTCCTGCCGGTACTGGATGAAACCCTAAAATATATGCGCGGCGTTGAAAAGGATTTCGTTTAAACCTTAGAAATGATAAAAATTTAATAATAACGACAACAGGAAGGGGAGCAGGACAACATGGCATTCGAAAAAGTAAGCACAATTCTCAAGGAAGCAGACGCCAGGAAAACAGCGGTGCTGGCCTACGATTGCTTTAACTACGAAAGCATCGCATGGCTGGTGGAGTCAGGCGAGGAGCTGGGTATCCCGGTCATCATCATGCTTTATCCAACGATGATGGAAACCATCCCGGCTGCTGTTTTTGCCGCCATCACCAAGAAGATGGCAAAGCAGGTCAAGATCCCGGTTGGTTTACACCTCGACCACTGCGATTCGTTCGAAACAATCCTGGGCGCGATCAAAGCCGGTTTCACATCGGTCATGATCGACGGCTCCAAATTAGAGTACAACGAAAACGTGCGTGTCACCTGTGAAATAGTGAAATCCGCCCACGCGCTCGGCATTGACGTTGAAGCGGAACTGGGCAAAGTCGGGATCGCCGCGAATAAGGGCGATTTCAAGAACGAAGACATGTACACCACGGCAGAACAAGCCGCTGATTTTGTCGCCAGGACAAAAGTTGATTCACTGGCAATCGCGATCGGCAGCGCCCACGGCTGGTACGTCGAAACCCCCAAATTGAGCATGCCGCGCTTAAAGGAAATCAATAAAGCCATTGATACCCCCCTGGTTTTACACGGCGGCACCGGTATCCCGGAAGACCAGTTGAGAGAGTCATTCAAACTGGGCATCAATAAGCTCAATGTCGGCACGGAATACTTTGCCTTATTCTATTCGACGACAAAAGATTATCAGCAGGTAAAGGACAAGAAGGACAGCCTGTTCGCGATGCAGGGCTATCAGAAAAAGGTGATCAAGGATTACCTGCTGAATAAATTGAAGTGGACGATCCCGGAGAAAAAGGCCTCCCGCTAAGTCGATCAGGAAACACCGGAAGTAAAACGTTCAAGACTGGGCGTATTGATATCTGTTCCCGCATTGGCCGGATGTTGATACGCCCTTTGAACTATATGTAATAATATAGAATAAAACAGGGGATTGAATATGGGAATCGATATCATCGGAATTGAAAACCCGGTAATGGATTTTAATGTCCTGACCAACAAGATGCCGGAGGCCGGCGGCTTCGCGCGGCTGCAGGAATACAGCTGGCAGGGCGGCGGCAATGTCGGCAGCGCGCTGGTGGCAGCGGCCAGACTGGGGGCCAAATGCGGCATGATCGGCATTGTCGGGGGCGACGCCTACGGACAATTTTGCATCGATGATTTCAAACGCCATAACATCGATGTTTCACACCTGCTGAAGGATAAAGACAACGCCACATCCTTCTGCATCTGCCTGGCAGAGACGGATACGATGGCCAGAAGTTTTATTGCCAAGGGCGGCACGAAAAGGCAGCCGAACGATGCGGAACTGGATAAAAAGTATATCGGCTCGGCGAAATACCTGCACCTGGGACCGATCGGTCCGGCACAGGTCACCGCGGCGAAATGGGCCAGGGAACTGGGCGTAACCGTGGTGGACGATGCGGGTTATTTCAACCCGGACACCGATGCCAATACAGGATTAGTTGATGTGTTTGTAGGTTCCGAACATTATTACGACGGGTTGTTCAAAGACACCAATTATGAAAAGAACTGCAAGGCCGTGCAGAAGAGGGGCCCGAAAATCGTGGTCTTCACATTGGGCGGCAAGGGCTGCGTCGGAATAAACAACGACGGCGAGTATTTCGCGATTCCCGCTTATAAAGGGCTTTCGATCGTAGACACGACCGGCGCCGGAGACGTGTTTCACGGGGCGTTTATCTACGGATTGTTACAGGGNNATGAAGACCGGGAAGATCGATTACACCGAGATCGACAAAAGAGTGGAGTATTACCACGAGGGCATGCTGAATCAGGTCAAATGCGATAAATAGCTGATTTTGTTAACGGTTAATTAGAAGGGCGGGATTCGTATGAATCCCGCCCTTCTTTGTTTTGTCAGTAAAGCATCGGCTTATTTTTGCACGATCGAACTGCCCGTGATCACCGGGAAGTGAATAACCCCCCATCAAGCTGGGGGGCATCTCAGGACTTATCGAACATTGTTAATTGTGAGGGACTATCTTCATGAGATTGGTACTTAATATATTTTCGAATTATGTCAGCGGTAACTTTATCTCCAACACTTCTGACAAAATAGCCATCGTTCCACAACTCACCTGCCCAAAGTTGTTTCCTAATCTTGGGAAATTTTTTGAACAACTCCCTTCCGGATATTTTTTTCATTATTTGGACTACTTCTGCTGGAGCATACCTCGGCGGTGCTTCCAGAAATATGTGCACATGGTCTTCTACTACTTCCATGGTATCTATCGTAAACCCATATTCCTCAGCGATGGGATTAAATACTTCTTTCAAGTACCCCACAACATCCCCGGTCAATATGTGCTTTCTATACATAGGTATCCATACCAGGTGATACTTCAGATCGTAAACGGCATGCTTGGCTCTTCTTATTCCCATGCCATCTTTATACCATCTGGTGAACTATTTGGCAAACAATTTCTTACCCAATCTTTGGACCACTTCCATCTCGCCAGCAAGCTGAAGGGTATTCAGTGGAATTTTCTATAAAACACAAACTGTTGAACCTAATACCGACCCCGTATACCTATTTACGTTATGCCGATACCTTATTGACACAAGTGGGTACTCCGTAATCCTGAATTACACGACGTCTGCAGTCTCAAAAGTAAAAGCAATGTGAACAATTACACCTTTTAAGGTATAATATTGACCATTAAGATGCTTTACCCGCGTGAGCAAATAATATTATTGTGAGGCCGGAAAATGAGAATGCGCTTTCTGGGGAAATCAGGAATCAAGGTATCTGAATTGTGTTTAGGGACAATGACCTTCGGGCCGAACAGCCGCATGAAACAACTGGGCGCGGTAGATCAGAAGGGCGCCGACGCGATCGTCAGCATGGCTTTAGACGGCGGCATTAACTTTTTTGACACGGCTGATATTTATTCCGAAGGGCAATCCGAGGAGACCCTGGGTAAGGCATTGGGGAAGCGCCGTAAAGAAGTGGTTCTCGCGACCAAGTTCCGCAACCGTTTCGGCACCGGCCCGAACGATGTAGGGTTTTCCCGCCACCACATCATCGAAGCCTGCGAAGCCAGCCTGAAACGGCTGGGGACAGACTACATCGACCTCTACATAATCCACAGGTTTGATTCCAGCCGGCCTTTGGAAGAATGCATGCACACGCTGGATGATCTGGTGCGGCAGGGGAAAGTACGTTATATAGGGGCGTCCAATTTTACCGGCTGGCAATTAATGAAAGCGCTGGCAATTTCCGATAAATACGGCTGGGATAAATTCATCAACTTCCAGGGTCTGTACTCGTTACTGGAAAAAGACATCGAATACGAACTGGCGCCGTTATGTGTCGACCAGGGGCTGGGTATTACGACATGGAGCCCGCTGGCCGGGGGGTTCCTCTCCGGCAAATACCGCCGCGGTATGCCTAAACCGCAAGGGGCCAGGATGAGCGACAGACCGCTGACGTTCGATGAGCAGAAAGCCTACGACATCATAGATGAACTCGACAAGATCGCGGCGGAGCACCACGGCTCGGTGACCCAGGCCGCCCTCAATTACCTCCTGCGCAAACCGGGGGTTTCGGCCCTGGTCTGCGGCATCCGCACACCCGAACAACTGGCAGACAACCTGAAAACAACCACCTGGGAAATGCTGCCGGAAGAAGTGGAGAAACTGGACAAACTGAGTAAACCGGCGCCCGTCTATCCTTATGAATTCCAGGCGCACTATCCACCGGAATAAACCGGTAGACAAAGACAAAAGCTTTTCTAACAAACCTCACGCTGCCTTTTTTAGCGCGGCGTGTTTTTCTGTATTATCAGGAGAGAACAAGATGATCCGTGTGCTTCAATCGAAAATCAGTAGAATATCTATTGCGGCGTTATTAGCGGCGGCGGTGCTGGGATTCTCCGGCTGCGCATCGCCTGCAACCTCCTTTACTACAACTTTTACTCCAACTGTTTCTACGCCTCTTGCAACACTATCTACACCATTTACTGCGCCTTTAACTACGGTTGTTACAACACCTTCCACCCCATCTGTTTCGACAACCACCTCGACGGTTGCCAGCTATGATTTTTTCACGATCGCAGTGCTGCCCGATACCCAATATTACTCGCAAAAATATCCGGAGATTTTCACGAAACAGACACAGTGGATTGCCGATAATGCGCAAGCCCAGAAGATTGTTTTTGTCAGCCATGAAGGCGACATCGTAGATAATTATTCGAGCGAAAACGATTATCAGTGGAAAAACGCGCAGAAAGCGATGGGTATCATCCGCGACGCGGGAATCCCCTATTCGGTGGTGCCCGGTAACCACGATGTGAATTTTACGACGGGGGATACAACCTATTACGATAAGTATTTCCCATTCACGGATTTTACCGGATATTCATGGTACGGCAGCGGAAAATACCCTCCCCTGAACGGGGCGCCGCAGCCAAACTTCCCGGCCAACAGCAACGCCAGTAATTTTGAGACTTTTACAGCGATGGGACAGAATTTTATGATCTTGAATTTGGCCTGTACGCCGAATGTGCTGGCAAACGCCAAGCTATATAACTGGGCGAACAGTGTGCTGCAGTATTACACTAATTACAAGGCGATTGTCGTAACCCACGGCTATATCGATACACAAGGTAATTACACTGATAGCTCCTCTGTTTCGGGCATTGAAATCTGGCAGAATGTAGTTAAACCCAACAGCAATGTCGCGGCGGTCTTTTGCGGCCATGTTCATGGTGAATACCATGCCGCGGTAACCGCGGACCACGGCAATAAGGTGGAGAACCTGTTGTTCGATACACAAGAAGAGGGGCGCGGCGGCAACGGTTGGCTACGGCTCTACAAATTTTACCCGGAACAGAACAAGGTTTACGCGATGACATATTCGCCGTATCTGAATCAGTACGATACCAGCTCTCACGGTGAATTTGATTTTAACCTGGAGATGACGAAAGCGGCGGCGCAGAAACAGTAGCGCAAGTTATCAGGTCTATCACGTTCGTTAATCCCTCTTGACAGAGACCAAAGCGGAAGTAGAATTAAGATAACAGACTCAGATGTATATCTGTGATGATAATATTTATTCTACTTTGGATGGATTCAGATGACCATGGAAGCTAACGGCCAATCATATTACTCAATGGACTACTATGATGACCCCGAGTGGTGGGACAAGTGGTTAAGGAGAAACCTGAAGAAAAAGGTGCGAGCCTTTTCCAGGAGAATGAAACAAGAAGAAAGTTGAGTTTTCACACTGCCCCTGTCCGGGTGAATTCCAACGAAGTTGGAAAGAACAGGGAGTATGTCATTGGGAATGTTCTGTCCGCCTGAGATGATTTGGCGGCTCCAAAGGCAGGGACGTCTGTGCCACTATTTACAGGAGAACTGTAAGAGAAGATTTTGTGTAAACCAACCCTGCTAGAAGTTCCTATAATATGCGGTTAACATTAAGCGCCACGCGTAAAAGTCCGATGGCCCCGCCCTGATATGCGACGTAAATATCCCGCCATTGCGGCTCGAACTTGAGTTTATATTGTTTGATACCCTTGGAGTGCAGGAACCAGTCCAGCCTTTCAAATATCTGGTTGACAGCTTTTTCAGTCAGCGTGGCATCAGGCCGGTTACCAATGCCGACAAACGGCGCCACCGCGAAATTGAAGGTGCGGAAACCTTCGTTTTTCTGGATCAGCATCATTTCCGCGAAGAGATAGTCCATCGTGCCCCAATGCGTGCCGGGCAGATGCCGCATCAAATCGAAAGCCGCTTCACCGGGACGATAGGACGGTACTTCATTAATGAAAGCGATCATTTCGCCTTTGGCGTTGCGCAGTGCACAAAGGGTGCATTTTTCGATATAGCCTCTTTCGAAACGCCCCTGAAAGAAGCCGTATTCCCGGTGATGAGGCAGGGTCAACCACTGCCGCGAGACCTGCAGCGCTTCGTCTAAAACCTGGCGGGGTACCGGCGCTTTATAACGTTCAATCCGGTAGCCTTCTTTTTCAAACTTTTTCCGTACACGTTTAAAATGATAAGACTGGTTGGCATGCGCTGCGAATTGCTCAAGGTCAATCACCGCTTCTTCGCCGACTCTGAATAAGCCAAGGCCGTACCGGCTATAAACCTCGGCATCATCCGGCATCATAAAGGCGGCCAGCCATCCATTTTGCGTGCAGAATTGCAGAAAGGACTGAATGACTGCTGCACGGTCTTCATCCGGTCCCACCGGATCCGCCAGGCAAAAAGCGACGCCGCCGACCATACGGTAGGAGATAAAGGATTCACGGCTGGAGGAAAAGTAGAACGATTTGTCCGGCCAGATTTTAAAATAATCAAAAGTAGACTTACCGTATTTTTCGATAATGCCCGCGGCGCGGGCGCGTTCCTGCGGCAATTGAATAAAACGGAAAACGATAGGCCTGAAGAGACTGTAAGTGGCGAACCCGGCAGCGACAATGCCTAAAATATCCAGCGATTGCAAGAACCACCGTGCCTGACGGGTGGCTGCGACAAGATCGGAATTACCCAGCAGCAGAAACTGCCTTAAACTACGGACCAGACCGTCCTGTAAGGAAAAAGTAATGCCAAAATCACGCCGGGATAACAACCAGAAGCCGAATGTGCCGTAAAGCAGAGCAACAATCAAGCTGCCAAAAAGTAATACTAACCCCAAACGTATATTGCGTGATTCGCTGCGCACAGAAAAACGGTCGCGGAAAACGAGGAGTAAAGTAAAGGTGACAACTTGGGGAAAAGCGGTATACCAGGTGCCGATCGGAAAAGTATGACCGACCACCCCTATACCGGCGGCGAAAACTGCCACCCACCAGGCCGAGCGGCGGCGTTGAAACAGGTGGAAAGAGAGATAGACCAGGATAAACCCCAGCACCAGGGTAAGCAAACGCGTCCAGTGAAACACACCAAAAGGTAAAAAGTATTGTAACCGCTGAGGCAAACGTGTTAACAGGATGGCGGCGATACTCCATGCGCCATTGAGAAATGTGACGAAACTGACCAGCCAAACAGGCCAGCCTTGTCGAAATGCCTCAGAATGGATTGCCAGGTATTGCCGGCCGCGCGTTATCAGGGTTGACACTGTTTTTTTATAACCTTGATGTAGAAGGACCTAGACGAGGCTACACCACCAACAATACTTGCCCGTTGAATGAGCTGCTTCCAGGGCCGCAGGTGATTATTTTAACCTGCAGCCCGATTTGATTATATTCTGTCTCTGAAGGAGTTATCAACCACAAAAAGACAGGAGCAAATTTTGATTCTACAACGAGCGCCATAGTTAAGACAGAATAAGTAAATCCATCATTCTAGTATCCTGGAAAAATTTTAATTCAGGCTGAATTCATTTCTTATTAAAAAAGCACCATTTAGGGCAGAACTAAACCTAAAGATAAGTTGACAATAACGATACGCCGTGCGAAAATGTTGTCTGGTACTAAAGTACTAATTTACTGCTGTTTAAAGTAGAAATTTATATTTTCCATGAAAAAGCGGAGTTCCGACATATGAAATGCAGATCATTTCAATGGTTTAAAGCACTACTGACGACTGGCATTTGTTTAACATTATCCCTTGGTTTGTTAGGCTGCCAGAAAACGCCGCAAGGTAATAATGCGGCTAAACAATCCGACGATCAGACCGGTAAAGTGGCATCGTCCCCACTCACCGTACTCTCAATTGCGGGGGGGGACGTCCTGATAATGAAGCCGGGGGTAAAAGATTGGGTCAAGGGTGAAGAAGGGATGACGCTGGGAGTTGATTATAAGATCAAGACCGCAAACGGAAACGCAACCCTGACTTTTTTTGAAGGCAGCACGATTGAGTTACAGTCAGACACCGAAATCGGGCTGGAGGAATTGACCCAAATCGGAACGGCAAACAAGATCAAAATGAAAGAAACGATCGGGAAAACGATCAGCAGGGTAAAGAAGCTGGCAGATTCAGCATCCAGCTACGAAATTGAAACACAAGCGGCAGTGGCTGCGGTCTGGGGCACAACGATGTACGTCGCAGTGGCCGCAAACGGGATAACCACAGTGGGAAATGTGGAAGGATCCGCTTTTGTCATTGCGCAGGGAATAGAAACGTTCATCACGCCGGGCTTCCACTTGACAGTGGAACCGGGAAAACCGGCAGGACAGCAGCAGCCTGGCGCAATACCGGCAGATACTACTACGACGACTACGACGAGGCAAACTACAGCTGTAACAACATCAGCCACCACGCGGACGACGACTACAACGGCGGCGCTGCTTCCCCCGTCGCAGCTTACCATAGCGGCACCCCCACCCAGTATCACTATCGGCAGCACGATCAGTCAACAGATAGTGTTTAAAGGCGATGCTATCACGTTCAATTTCACTGTAACCAACAACGGCACGATACCGGTTACCGGCGTCAGTGTAAACGATCAAGCCTCTGGAATTGCTAATTTCACCGGCGGCGATAAGAACAATAACAACATCCTTGATCCGGGTGAAGTCTGGACGTATAAAGCCAGCTATCTGGTTCCGGGCAACGCACCCGATGTTTTAACCACCAATGCAATAGTAACCGGAAAAAGTACTGACAACCAAACGGCACAGTCATCAGTCTCGACCCGGATTAATATCACCCCGCTGACGGTATTGATTACCAGTCCTGGGCCAAACACCCAATTAACCGCGAATATGACGCTGGCAGGAACAGTAAATGACCCGTCAATCACGGAGGTAACGGTCAGTCAAAATGGTAACACAAGAACGCTAAGGGTAGCCAACGGAAATTACAGCACGTCTATAACACTGGTGCCGGGAACAAATACGATCATTGTTACGGCGACAAAACCCGGTGGGATCGGCGCGAACGCAAGTATTACAATAGACCAGATGTAAACAACTTACAGAAATAATAGAGATTCAATAATCAAGAATCAAGAGTTTTCAGTCTTGAGCTATGAGTTTTGAGTTCAATAACTGACCTGAAGGATTCCGATTTGCGCCGGAATGGAGATGGAAACCACCGTAAATAACCAGGCCGTTCGGGACTAATTGACTATTCCCCGCAAGGTTCGCGCATGACCACAATAGTATCTGATGAAGATACGCGGCGCTGTGCACATATCAGTTGTATCTGCTCTAATTATAGCGGTGAGCTTATCGGCGAATGCTTCGACAAGGTTTATCGGCTCTCCAGGTTATGTATCAGGTATCAAAACGGAACAAGTATCCTCCAAGATTACCAATACGCCGAACAGTAACGCAGCAGATCCATTTTTAAACAAGCAATGGGCGCTGGAGAAAATTCACATCTCCGCGCTGCAGGATATTACCGCCGGGATATCAGGGCCGCTGGTCGCGATCCTGGATACAGGGATTGACCGAAATCACCCGGATCTGGAAGGCAATGTAGTAGCGGAAGTTAATTTTACGGACAGCCCGACAGTAAACGACCGGAACGGACACGGCACCCATGTGGCCGGAATAATCGCGGCTAATACGGATAACGGTATCGGTGTTGCCGGAGTGGCGCCGCAAAGCAGATTGATGAATGTAAAAGTAGCCGGTGATGACGGTATTTGCCGGGCAGCGACAGTGGCAAGAGGAATAGTGTGGGCAGCGGATAACGGCGCGAAAATAATCAATGTCAGTCTGGAAATGGGACCGTCCGCGGAACTGGAGCAAGCGGTTAAATATGCCTGGAACAAAGGAGCAATAATTATCGCCGCCGCCGGGAACAGCGCCAGCAGCAAACCGGTGTATCCGGCATATTATGTTAACTGCATCGCCGCGGCAGGAACGTCACAGGATGACGATTTAGCGCCTTTGTCCAATTACGGGGACTGGGTGGATATTGCTGCTCCTGGATTTCTGATTTTTTCAACATTGCCGGGGGAAAAATACGGATACGAAAACGGCACTTCATCCGCCGCCGCCTATGTCAGCGGTATTGCGGCTTTACTGATGTGCACAGTTATTGATACTAACGGTAACGGACGAACGAATGATGAAGTGCGGGCTATCATCGAAAGCAGCGGCCAGAAGATAGATATTGACGGGATGGGGAACGGAAGAATCGATGCTGCAATTTGCGCGGAAAAAGCAGGAAATCTGAAGTAATTAGTTTCAAGTATACAGTTTTGAGTTGATAATCTCACAATACGAAAATAAGTCATCGCAAGTAGAAAATCCCTCTGACCTCTCCCGTTCGTACCTCAGCAGACTGCTGATAAAGTAAGTGCTCACAAATAACAAGCGGGAAAAACAGAAAAATCCCTCCTGGCCTCCCTTTCGCGAAAGGGAGAGAAATGATTCGTAACATCGAAATGAGTAAAAAAAGACACTAATTCAGCAGCCTGCAAAGGGACTATAAGCCTTTCGCCAAACCAGACTGCTGATTTAGTGGCTCTTCGGACAAAATCCCCTGTTAGATCCCTGTGGATTTATTGAAAATTACGCTCTATTCAGTTGTCAGCCGCTTTTTCAGGTCATATTATCCCCTTTTTAGGAGTTATACCTCCCCTAATTAGCAGGCCAATGCTGCATCCAATGGCGGTTTTTCGGCAGACAGGCATAGCAATCTGGCCATGCGCTTGATGTTGGATGTGATGGCGGAGAGCAGGGTATGTATCTTTGCCCGTATCCCGCAGTATCGGGCGAGGTCTGCCACTTTATACTCGATCTTATATCTGTTGCGGTAAGCCTCCTGCCCAGCTTCGCTTTTCATTCTTTCCCGCATATGGCGGTAAAATGGTTCGTAAACGCTGACGTGCACCGCCCGCCCGTGTACCTTCAGAGTGCCGATGTGACAGAGAGGTTTCAATTCACAGATACT
>PMBW01000022.1 GCA_003153075.1 Dehalococcoidia bacterium
TGCACCTTCTGCGAAATGTACAAGGGTCAGAAATTCGAGCTGCGGTCGGTGGAAGAAATCAAGCGGGACATCCTGACCGTGGCGCAGATTCGCGATGAAATAACCGCGGTTACCGCTACTACTTTCTACGGCAACNNGGCGGGCAAAATGTCTTTTTACAGGATGCCAACAGTCTGGTCATGCGCACGCCGGCACTGGTGGAAGTACTGAAATTCCTCAAGCAGACCTTGCCCACGATTAACCGCATCACCAGTTATTGCCGGGCAAAAACCGCCGCCCTGAAAAAGTTGGAGGAACTGAAAGCCATTCACGAAGCCGGGCTGACTCGCTTGCACATCGGGTTAGAATCCGGCAGCGATATTGTCCTCAAGATGATCGATAAAGGCGCAACTGCCGCGGAGGAAATCGAGGGCGGGAAAAAGGTGGTGGCTTCGGGGATTTCTCTTTCGGAGTATTATCTGCTGGGTATCGGGGGCAAGGCATTGTGGCGGGAACACGCCCTCGAAAGCGCCCGGGTTTTGAATAATATCGGCCCGGATTTCATCAGAGTGCGGACATTGAGTGTCAATGAAAGGCTGCTGATGTGGCCGGATGTGGCGAACAGCCTCTTTATCAGGACTACGGATGAAGAATTGCTGGAGGAACTGAAACTGCTCATTCAAAATCTGGACTGCCGTGCCAATTTTGTCAGCGACCACATCGGCAATTTACTGCCGGAAGTGGAAGGCAAACTGCCCGGAGATAAGGAAAAGATGCTGGCGGTTATCGAGCGCTTTCAGTCATTGTCACCGGCAGAGCGGCAGGTTTATCGAATCGGGCGCCGTGCCCACTATTATAATAGCCTGGACGACCTCGAAGACCCGGCACGGCGTCAGGTTGTGGAGGAATTAATTCAAAGACTGAGCGGCGGCACCGGTAAGGTGGACGAGCGGATTGTTTATAAAATGAGAGAAGCGATGTAATGACACTATTGTCATTCTGAGGATTGTAAAGACGAATGAATCCGGTACCATCAGCATGGGGGAAAGAGCCTGCTAGAGAACTAGGATACTTCATCCTTCAACCAAAGGATTCAGGATGACAGATCGGGGTTGTCATTCTGAAGTTACGCAGTACCTGAAGAATCTAGTAATCCATAATAATATTATTGAAGCACATAAGAGAACTAGATTCTTCGCGTAGTTTACCCTTCGAATTAGGATACCAAAGGGCTCAGAATGACAAGAAAATGAATGTTAATGGAAGGATTTAAGTTTGGAATTTATGGACCCACCCGATTGTCATTCTGAGGAGAGAAGCGACGAATGAATCCAGTACCGTCAGCATTGGAGAAAGAGCCTGCTAGAAAACTGGATTCTTCGCATCGTCTTCCATTGGAATTTGGACATTGTAGGCTCAGAATGACAAGAAAATGAATGTTAATGGAAGGATTTAAGTTTGGAATTTATGGACCCGCCCGATTGTCATTCTGAGGATTGTAAAGACGAATGAATCCGGTACCATCAGCATGGGGGAAAGAGCCTAACAGTAAACTAGATTCTTCGCATCGTCTGCCATTGGAATTTGGATATCGCAGGGCTCAGAATGACAATATGGGGATGGGGGATACAGGAGTGAGGGAAAATGAATAATCCGGCAGCAGAAATCATCGATATCATGCGGGAAAGGAAACTCACGCTGGGCACTGTGGAATCCGCCACCGGCGGCTTGATTTCTCATCTGATTACCAATACCCCGGGTAGTTCCGATGTTTTTCAGGGTTCGATCATCTCCTACAGCAACGAAATCAAGATGAAAATAGTCGGGGTGAAAATAGAGACTCTGAAGAAATACGGGGCTGTCAGTTCGCAGGTTGCCAGAGCGATGGCGAGCGGCGGTAGAAAAGTGTTAGGCGTGGATATTTGTGTGGCTGATACCGGCATCGCCGGACCAGGCGGCGCTGCACCGGGAAAGCCGGTGGGATTATTTTATCTCGGCCTGGCGAATAAAGACGGCACCTTCAGTCGAAAACACCTTTTTAAAGGCACCCGCGCAGAGAACAAACAACAAGCCGCACAAACAGCGATGATGTGGGTAAAGGAATATCTCGACGGCATATAAATTAAAATCATTACGCCGCTATTTTTTGATCTTACCTGCCACCTCGATAATTGTTTTGTTATAGAAATTTCACACCCTTGCTATTGAAAGAAACGGCTGTTCGTGCCTATAATATTCTCACGTATTGCGGAGGTGGAAAATGTACAAGCATGTAATGGTCCCGCTGGACGGATCGGAACTGGCGGAATGTGTTTTTGCGCATCTTGACACGATTACCAAAAGTTGTCAGCCTGCTCCCAAAGTAACCCTGATTCGGGTAGTGACACCGTTGAAACTCTACGGCGGTTTTGAAATTGGGGGTGTGCCGGAATACATCAGCCCCGAACAAATACAGCGGCTGGAGGACGATAGCAAGAAAAACGCACAAGATTACCTTGACGGACAGGTGAAGCGTTTGAAAGCCCTGGGAATTGACGTCGATGCAAAAGTTATTTTCGGTTTGGCCAGTCAGACCTTGACGCAATACGCAGAAAATAACGGAATCGACCTTATTATCATAGCTACCCACGGGCGTTCCGGCATAAGTGAATGGTTCTGGGGCAGCGTCGCCGAGCGGGTTTTAAAGACGTCCAAGATACCGGTACTGATGGTACGCCCGAACGGCTGCGGACTTAAAAAGTAAAAAGTGCCCTGTCTTTGTGAGATTCTAAAACATTAATACTTAGTGGGTATAATTCGGTGGATTCCCGCCGCAGTGAAATCCCGTAGACTTTACGGGACGAGAATGCCAATGGGAAATATGATTGACAGGCGTTTTATTTTATGTCAACTTCTTGCCCGTCAATCGTTCGTAAGCAGTGCGGTAGATACGGCTCGTCGATTCGATAACCTCTGGCGGCAGCATCGGTGCCGGCGGCTCTTTATTCCAACCGGATTTTGTTAACCAATCTCTTACCGGCTGTTTGTCATAACTGGGTTGCGATTGCCCCGGCTTATACAGCTTGGCATCCCAGAATCGTGATGAATCAGGGGTCAGCATTTCATCGATGACAATCAACTTATCCCCTTCCAATCCGAACTCGAACTT
>PMBW01000241.1 GCA_003153075.1 Dehalococcoidia bacterium
AATTGATCCCAGGTAATCTTCTGGTCGCGGTAGATCAATTTATCAATCACGGCAAAAGAGTCGGCGGAATCAGCCAAGCCGACCAGATACATCGAGTAGATGGTATACCACGAACCGCCCTGGATAATATCGATCCCTTTTTGCAGCGGACCTTCGGCAAGGGAAGAACTGAACGGCGCGGGTAACAGCGCGGCCTGACTCTCTTTGAATACTTTGGTACCCTTTACTGAAAATTTCATCCAGTAGAAAACCTGTTCGCGAAAGGCTTTTTTGACCGCTTCGATAGACTCAAAAGTCCTGGGATCACCTGTCAAGGGGCCAATCTGTGCACCGCAAATAGCGCACTTACCGTTATTAAGCACCAATTCTACTAGCTTGGCGACATTGCTCTCACCCTCTGACATATTGGGCATACTGATGTGCGGCAAAGTTGCCGCTGAACAGCCCATTAGCGCGTACTCCCGCCAGTCTTCAAGTGTTAAATCCGGAAAAGCTTTAGCCATCATTTTAATGGCTTCCCGGTCGCCGGTGAACTTCGGTTTCCCGCGGCCCAGCTTGACCACTTCGGCGGCTTTTTTAAGATACTTATCGGGCGTGCCTGCCCAAATCCGGAAAGAGGTTTCCGGCTGCAGGATATTGAGTTGCTCGTCAGCTTCCAGACAGAGCATGGAAACATCGTTACAGGCATCTTGCCCATCGCGGGTTTGCCCGCCGATGTTGATGGAAACACTGGCGCCTCTGGCGCATACAGTTTTTATGTCAAATAGTTCCAGCAGTTCCAGCGCTTCGTTATGCGTCATTGTCTTCTCGTCGACGACGGACTTTTTATAGTAGGGGTACATGTACTGATCGAAACGCCCGTAGTTGTTAGTGCCGCCGGGTAATTCACAATCCCCGATGACATGAATCATCCAGACAGATTGAACTGCTTCCCCCCAGTCCCGCGCAGGATTGGCCGGCACCTGCTTACAGACTTCGGCAATGTGTTCCAATTCCTTTTTACGCCGGGGATTTTCTTCTTTGGCGGCCATTTCCAGGGCGAGGTCGGTATAACGCTGAGAGTAGGCCATTACAGCATCAAGAGTAATTAAAACCGATTTATAGAAATCACGTTTTTCTTTTAACTGATAATGAGCGTACGGCTGTTCAAGTTGAGCCAAGTGCCATTCCGTTTCCGCTCTGATGCCTTTGAGTCCGATTTGCAGAACTTTTTCGTAGTTCGGCATCTGGTGCCCGGAGTCTCTCAGCATCGACATGCGGTTAACGTTGGGAATATGCTGGCAGGGAGACGTCACCTGGCAGGTCTTTTGGCGGAGTTCCTCATCAAGTCTCTCAAAATTATAATCAAATAGTGACTTCCCTGTAAAATGGGGCAGAATTACTTCCTCCAGCTCTTTTTTCTCCGCGGGGGTGACGACGCCCTCCATACCGATAGCGCTGAGGCGAATTTTGGGAGAATTCGCCGGGTTATCGTATGCCTCCTGCAGCTGATGGGCAAAGTAACGGCCGGAGGTACCGGAAATAGTTTGCCCCCGCACTTTGCTGTTTACATTACCGACAATCAGTTCGTCCTCGAGGATATAAATGGTCTTTTCCCGCAGATAAGTCTCCAGAAAACGTGCCCGCTGGATAATCCTGGGCTCATTTTTATATTGATCATAGGCCTTGATCTCAGCCCGCGCGTGCTCGATACAAATTTCAGGTGTATGACTCACGCGTTTCATCGCTTTTTTAACGCGTTCAGAATAAGTCGGAACGAATGACTGTTGCCAACTGCCGACATCCTGGCTCTTTTTATTACCAAGTACAATTGCCATTTTCGTCCTCCTTTCCCGATGTTGCGTTTTTCGCGGGTATTGAGCTCCCTTCTTTTATTATACTATTTTTGCTTCAATCAGCATGATATTCGTTATCGAATTTTACCTGGAGTATATCACCAATATTATGTATTATCAACAAGCGCTACCTGACGCTCTTATCAGATTCGCGGAATAGCGGAATCAATTTATCATCGGCGCGAAATACACAAAAAATATAAATATCGGGGAAGCAGACCGGCGTGGGGTTGAAGATATAAGAACATGTAATAATTTACGACAAGATGCTTTTGACAAAATGCAAAATTGGTGTTATAGTGGCAGCAAATTTATACCTTTCGATATCGAATATATTAAAAAATACGATGTTGTCCGGTTATTCTTTATCTACCGGATATGTACATTAAAAGAGCATTTTAAAAAGTGAGATTACAGTCAATTTTCCAGAAGTTTTCCAAAAAGTAATAGGAGGACCAAATGAAAAGGGGAGTTATCTGGATAGCACTGACCATTCTCATCGTAGTGTCTCTGGTTTTGTCATCCTGTGCGAAATCAACAGCCACAACATCAACAACGTCAACTTCAACAACCACGACAATTCTGCCTACGTCTGCAACAACCTCCAAGCCGGTAACCACCACTATCGGAACATCGGCCCCGGTAACGACATCTACCGCAACTGTCACAGGGAACTGGTGGGATAAACTTGGTACACCTCAATACGGCGGTGAAATGGTCCTTCAAATCGGTAAGGACATTTCCAGTTTTGACCCCTATTCCAACCTGGGGTTGCCGAGTATAATTTCGGCGTGGTTAGAAAGAGTATTCACGGACGATTGGACATTAGACCCTAAAGTGTTTGCCTATAATATAGACTTCCGTCCTAACCAGTATGTCAAGGGCGCTCTGGCAGAAAGCTACGAGTTTACCGACCTAACCACTTTTACCGTCCACGTACGCAAGGGAATTCACTGGCAGGACATACCACCGGTAAGCGGCCGCGAATTTACCGCTGACGATATTGTTTACCACTATCACCGGCTGTTCGGCGTGGATAGTAATATGACACCCAGCCCATACTACACCGGTGTTGCCGCCTATAAGCAACTGGCATCAGTAACTGCCCCCGATAAATATACTGTTGTCTTTAAATGGAAGGCGCCGGGAGTAGAGTTTATTTTTGAGACGCTGCAGGCAATTAACCAGGAGCTGGTAATAGAAGCTCATGAGGTAGTAGAGAAATGGGGAGATCTAAATGATTGGCATCATGCAATAGGCACCGGCCCGTTTATTGTGCGGGATTTTGTTTCCGGTAGTTCGGCAACCCTGGTAAAGAATCCAAACTATTGGGGATATGATGAACGTTACCCGAAGAATAAACTTCCCTATGTTGATACACTTACATACCTCGTGATACCTGACATGGCTACGTCAATTGCTGCGCTGAGAACCGGTAAGATTGATTTTCTTGATTCAATTCCGCTTACGCAGGCTCAGTCCTTGCAGAAAACAAACCCTGAACTATTACAGATTACACTTCCGGCCGGAGCTACAGATACAATAGACCCAAGATGGGACAAAGCGCCTTTTAGTGATGTCAGGGTCCGCCAGGCATTGCAGATGGCGATAGACCTGCC
>PMBW01000335.1 GCA_003153075.1 Dehalococcoidia bacterium
ATCGAGACGGCGCCGCGCACGGTGATGTCCTGGTCGGGGAATTCTTCGCGGGCGACAGGAGAAGCGGAATATATCGATGCGCCGCTTTCATTGACCGTAACGACCGGTATTTTCGCCGGTAAGTTCAACCCGCGGATAAATTCTTCGGTTTCCCGTCCGGCTGTGCCGTTGCCGATGGCGATTGCTTCAATAGGGAATTTTTGAATCAAGCCGAGTATTGTTTTTCTCGCTTGCTCACTCTGCGCCGTCGATTGGCCGGGGAAAATCACGGTATTTGCCAGTAGCTTACCCTGCGGATCCAGGCACACTACCTTACAACCGGTGCGGTAACCGGGGTCGACGGCTAACACTGCGCGTTGTCCTAATGGCGGCGCCATCAGCGTTTCCCGCAGGTTACGCACAAAAACACGCAGCGCTTCATCATCGGCGCGTTCTTTTGCCTGCTGGCGGATATCAGTCTCGATCGAGGGCGCTAACAGCCGTTCGTAGGTGTCTTCCACCGCCATCCCCACTTGGATCGATGCTGCTCCTGTGCCTTTAACAAAAAGCCGCTGCAGCAGGGAATTAGCTTTTTCCTGAGCAGGCCTGACACTGAGTTTAAGAAAGCCCTCTTTCTCGCCGCGCAGCATTGCCAGTATCCGGTGACTGGGCGCGCGGGTAATCGGTTCCTGCCAGTCGAAGTAATTGCTGTATTTGATACCTTCGTTTTCTTTGCCCTTTGCCACGCTGGCATGAATGGATGCTTCCATATAAAAAAGCCGGCGGATCGTCCACCTGGCCTTCGCGTCTTCATTGACCCATTCGGCGATGATATCCCGCGCTCCGGCCAGGGCATCCCCGGCCGACCCGACGCCTTTCTCCTCATTCACGAAGGTCAGTGCTTCGTTAGCCGGGTCGGTTGTTGCTTGCGCCAGTATCAGTTTAGCCAGCGGCTCCAACCCTTTTTCTTTGGCGATCGTCGCCCGGGTGCGCCGTTTGGGACGGTAGGGCAGGTATATATCCTCCAGTTCGGTCATCGTCGAAGCTGATTCGATAGAACTGCGTAGTTCCGGTGTCAGGACCATTTGCTCATCCAGCGATTTTAGAATGACCCGGCGGCGGCTGTCCAGCGCTGCCAATCTCTCCAGCGCATCCCGGATTTTGCCGATCACCACTTCATCCAGCGACCCGGTTTTTTCCTTACGGTATCGGGCGATAAAGGGAATGGTTGCGCCCTCATCGAGCATTGTTTTAACCGCTGCAACTTGCTGCGGGGTCACTTTCGCTTCATTAGCAATCGTAATGTTGTTAGTATCGGTCATGGTGTCATTTCTCCGGTTTACATATGGATAATTTTACTATATAGTGCTTGCGGTCTGTACACAACCTTTAATTTGGGAATTCGTTATATTTTTAAGAAGTTGCGTCATTTATTGATTTGGACTTTGTTTGGATCTTGTGTTTTGGAATTTGGATTTTCTTTCCTGATAGCTAAACCAGCGCATTTCTTCTATGATGTGTTAAAATATTCACAAGCTTGTGTTAGCGGGAGAGAATAAATTATGGCGAAAGCTATCTCGATTGTAATTCCTACCTACAAGGAAAAAGACAATATTCAGCCGCTGGTAGAGAGAATAAATAGCAGTCTTTCAAAAACCGATTACGAAATAATACTCGTCGATGATAACAGCAGCGACGGCAGCGAAGAGTTGGTCGCCGGTTTAGCCAAAACATATCCCGTCCGGATCATCGTCCGTAAGAATAAACGGGGGTTGTCATCCGCCGTAGTGGATGGTATTTCTAGCTCCACCGGTGAGAATGTCATAGTGATGGATGCCGACCTGCAGCATCCGCCTGAAGTCTTGCCGGATATCGTAAAAGTCCTGGCAGATCATGATTTTGTGATGGGTTCCCGTTACATCAAAGGTGGCAGTCCCGGCCAGTGGAAGCTGTCGCGTAAAATTATCTCCAAGGGCGCCACGTTGTTGGCCCTTTTCATTGCTCCCAAAGTAAAAGACCCCATGAGCGGTTTTTTCGGTTTTAGACGCGCAATGGTGGATACCGCATCCCTTAGCCCGACCGGCTGGAAAATCGGGCTGGAAATCCTGGTGCGTAGCAAATTTAAAGCAGTGACCGAGGTGCCCTATACCTTTGTTCCCCGTGCCCGCGGCGAATCCAAATTATCCAGCCGCATTATGACAGAATATATCAAGCAGTTAATGGAGTTGTATTCTTTTAAATACCAGATTTTGAACTTCATGGTGGTCGGCGGCATTGGTACCGTTATTAATCTTGGGTTGTACTGGCTTCTGCTGTTCATCCCGGCCCTTAAGGAAGTGCAATGGAATTTCTTGGGTAAAGATCATACCAACTATGTACTGCCTTTTATTATTTCATCGCTGGTGGCGACCGTCAGTAATTACCTGATGAATCGGGCTTCTACCTTTAAGGGTTGGAAAGAGCAAAAAGGCGGCTTTACCCGTTATATCTCAATGGCTCTCGTCACATTAGCTCTTGACAATTTCCTTTTGTTCCTTCTCGTACGGTATGGCAATTTGCCTTATGTCCTGGCAGCGGCGTTGGCAATATTTATTAATTTTACGGCCAGGTTCCTGATCGCCCGAAACTGGGTTTGGAAGAAAAAAGCGCCTCAGAAGGCTTAGCGATTCACTCCTGATTTAGATAGCTATGGGAAAAAGAAATTGAAACGCTTGATATCCCGGTTAAAACAATGGGAATATTCATGGCTTTGTTTATTGGTCGTAGTTGTCCTGATAATGCACTTCAGTATTATCAATATTCCCTCCAAACCGGTCTTTGATGAAGTCCATTATCTTACTGATGCCCGTGCCGTTATTGCCGGTCAGGAAAGCGCGCGCACCGAACATCCGTCGCTGGGTAAAGATTTTATCATCGGCGGGATGGTCATCTTCGGGGATAATGCTTTGGGCTGGCGTTTTTTCTCCGTCGTGCTGGGCGCGATCAGCCTCATCCTATTCTATCTGATTTGCCGCAATTTGTCGATGTCACGGAGGGCATCGCTTTTGGCCACCTTTGTGCTGGCTTTTGAGAATTTCATGTTTGTTTACTCCGGCATGGCGATGCTGGACGTCCCGTCTCTGACGTTTACGCTGGCCGCTTTCTGGCTTTATTTACGTGGCAATTATCCGGTATCCGGAATCATGGTGGCATTGAGCGCGTTGGCAAAACTAAACGGCGCGCTGGCTATTATCGCCATTTTATTGCATTGGGTGATTACCAGACGGGACAAGATCTGGCAGTTTTTCGGGCTGCTGGTTTTCGCCCCCGGTTTTTTTGTATTATTGATGCCTTTAACCGATTATATTACCTACCACAAGTGGATGAATCCGCTGGCGAGGATCATGTTAATGTTAAGGGCCAGCTCCAGCTTGACCTTTGCCAATGTCGGCGGCACTTATCCGCAGAAGCCTATAGAATGGATTTTCCGGTGGGATTTGACCCCATATTTTTTCCATCCCAATTTCCTGGGTGTTGTTAGCTTCACCGTCGAGTTTTTGATTATCCCCGTTTTGATTTACTTGCTGTTCCGGGCGATCAAACGCAGTGACGCCGGAGTCTTTGGTTTGTGCTGGTTTGCCGCTACTTATCTGGCATGGATCCCGGGTGTCTGGATCACAAACAGGGTGACCTATCCCTACTACATCTATCCGACAATCGGCGCGTTCTGCCTCGGTTTGGGCATGGGTTTATCCGAACTGGTGCGCCTTTTTAAAGTGCGGCGAAATGGCAAGCTCCGGTGGGCGGCAATATCGCTGGTCGTCATTTTCCTGCTGGCGCATTTGACCTTTTTTGCCCTGGTATCGCCGCTGAGTTACTGGTGGGGAACACCTATCTACAGCGGATTACAATCATAAAGGCAGTCAGCTGACAGCTTTTAATTTTTAATTCTGATTGCCTCTCTATTGACAGCCGTAAGTCGTAAGCTTGAATCTTTAAGACGGAATATGTGCAGAAGCAGCTGAAATGTTTCACTGCGTTAATTAGTGCATTCCTCTCTCCCTTTTAGGCAACAGCCTGCAGTCTCCCTCCCTCTCAGGGAGGGAATAAAGGAGAGTGATAATTTCAATATTCGTTAGCCCCCCCGCGTGGCTGTATGATTTGCCCCGTCAGGATCTTTACTTGATTTGTATTTGGTCTTTAGTGTATTTGGATTTTGGATATTGGTATTTAAGGTTATTTTTGGCTACAATCTGAGATAAGGTGTATAATACGTTATTGTGAAAAAATATGTTTATCAGGGGTGGCTGTTCAGAACGGCTGTTTTCGGCGTCGTCGCNNACACCTGCTGCTTTTAGCGCTAGCCAGGACTGCGTTTACATCACCGAACCGGCAAACTCGGCTTTTGCCAGGATGCCTGATTCAACACAAAATTTTATTCCTCTATACGCGGCGTTCCTTGGTTTAGATTCAGCTAGACTGCCCCAGGGGAAATGGACATGTTTATCATACAGTATCTCACGGCAGTCTTTCGGGCAGGTCTGTTTGCTTTTAGACATCCCGCCGCCTTCCGTTTAAGTTACGGCTATTAATCGGCGTCCTCTCCCGGACGGTAAACAGGAGAAATAAATAAATGTGAGGAATTATCAAGAAGGTGGTTAAGTTAACATGAGACGTGAAAACTATCTGTTTCTTTTTGTGCTGATACTGCTTGCCTTTGCTTTGTGCATAGTTCTGCCCATTGATAAAGGTGTACTTTTCAGTAAGAACTTTCAGTATGGATTGGATATCAACGGCGGTTCCCGCTTGCTTTACGAAGCGGATTTGAGTAAGAAAGACCCGACTCAAACTGACCCGCAGGTTATGGCTGCGGTGCAGAATAAGATATTGCGGCGTGTTAATGCTTACGGTTTAAGCGAGGTGTCCATTAACGTACAAGGCAGCAACCGCATTGTGGTAGAACTGCCGGGTATCAAGGATTCTAGCCAGGCAATTGCTTCCATCGGTTCGGTTGGCTCCCTCGAGTTTAAACAGCAGCAACTTGACGCCTCCGGTACTGTGATGAAAGATGATTCTGGTAACATAATCTGGATCCCCGCGACAGCCCTCGGTTCTGATGGAGTGACACAGGAAGTTCTGACGGGTAAATACCTCAAACCCAATGCGGCTGTCACGTTGGATAATTTAGGCAAGCCGGAGGTTGCTTTTGAATTTAATCCCGAAGGCGCCAAGCTCTTCGGGGAGATTACCCAGGCCCTCCTGAATAAACCGCTGGGAATTTTCTTGGATAACCAGTTAATATCATATCCGACAGTCCAGGCCGTTATTACAGACAAGGGTGTCATCAATAATCTTAACCTCGACGAAGCAAAAAAACTGGTGGTTGAACTTAATTCCGGCAGTATGGATGTTCCACTGACGCTGAAACAGCAGAATGACGTTGATGCCACTCTCGGTAAAGATTCGCTGACAAAAAGCCTTTGGGCGGGGTTAATCGGTATCGTTTGCGTAGCCCTTTTCATGATTATTTACTACCGTCTCCCGGGCGTGGTGGCCACAGTCGCCTTGGGTATTTACGCATCGATTGTATTGGCGATATTTAAGCTGATTCCTGTTACATTATCGCTACCGGGTATTGCTGGTTTCGTGATATCGACCGGTATGGCTGTCGATGCTAACGTGCTGATTTTCGAGCGTATGAAAGAGGAACTGAAACGAGGACTCACGATGAAGATGGCCTTGCAGGAAGGTTTTCACCGCGCCTGGCCGTCCATCCGCGACAGTAACGCGTCCACCATTATCACCTGTTTTATTCTTTACTGGTTCGGAAATACTGTGGTAAGAGGGTTCGCGCTGAACCTGGGTATCGGTGTGGCGATCAGCTTGTTCAGTGCCATTACTGTGACGCGGACGTTCCTTAGCCAACTGGTGAGTAATGGTATGATGAAAGGTTTAACTCTCTACGGAGGCAAACATGATTAATATTATTAATAAAAGATATTGGTTTTTTCTTATTTCGGCATTAATCATTGTTCCAGGCCTGATTTCGCTGATACTTCCCCCGCATCTTAATTTAGGCA
Organism: Dehalococcoidia bacterium; assembly: GCA_003153075.1. The sequence continues at coordinate 6,039 of PMBW01000335.1, forward strand.
ACGATTTCAAACCCGGTACCACAATGACCGTTAGTTTTAATCCGGCGGTTACAGAAAGCCAATTGCGAGCGAGCTTGACGGACGCTGGCTATCAGGAAGCAACCGTTCAATACAGTCAGTCTACTAAAGAATTTTTCCTTAGCCTGCGGGTAATCAGCCCTGATGAAGAGACTAAACTGAAAACTGACCTGCAGGCATCATTGAACAGCCAACCTACCGTCCTTGATTTGAGCACCACCAGTTCCGACATTGCCACCGAGACAGGCAAAAAAGCAATTATCGCTATTATCATCGCGGCAATTTTCATTATGGCTTATATTTCTATCTCCTTCCGTAAAATGCCCAGACCGACGCGCTGGGGTATCTGCGCTGTTATTGCTTTATTGCACGATGTTCTGGTTGTAGTGGGCATTTTTTCCATCCTCGGCCGGGTCATGGGTACTAAAATTGACCAGTTGTTTATCACCGGCGTGCTGACGGTCGCCGGTTATAGTGTCCATGACACCATCGTTGTTTTCGACAGGATTAGAGAAAATATTACCAAGGGCACCAATAAAAATTTCGAAAAGGTCGTGGACTTCAGCATCAATGAGACCTTTGTCCGCTCGCTGAATACTTCACTAACCGTCACTTTCGTACTCTTTGCCCTGTTCCTGCTGGGTGGTTCTACCATCCATGATTTCGTCCTCGTTCTTTTAATCGGTGTTATTACCGGCACCTACAGCTCCATCTGCAACGCCAGCGCCTTGCTGGTAGTTTGGGAAAACAAGGAATGGCGCCGGTTCATCTCCTGGATTCCGGGCGTCCCCAAATATAAAAAACCGGAAGTTGCATAATCGGTTTATCCGCATATTATTAATGCTAAAAAGAGGGAGGGCGAAAACCCTCCCTCTCGTTTATCTCCTTCTCCTTCAAGCGAAAAGTTAGATGATGGCCGTTGCGCATTAGTAGGATAGCTCCGCGATAAATCCCTCTGGAAAAAGCAAATTTAACTTCTGGCCGGTAATCAATCTTCTGGCTGATTATTTATAAAATAAATCGATTTTTAGATAGACAGATACATGAAAATTCTTATATAATTCAATCTATGCATCCAATCCTGTTTATCATTGCGCTAATAACATTCTTATCCACCATGATCGGCGGACTCGTCGCGGTCAGATTTAAAAACGTATTACAATACTTCTTTGCATTTTCATCCGGGGCATTGATCGCCATCACTTTCTTCGATGTATTACCGGAAAGTCTGGATATTGCCGGTTCGGTCTCCGTTAGAACCCTGATGATCGCGGCGGTTGTCACTTTCCTGTTCTTCAGCCTGGTAGAAAGATTCTTCCTGACACATCATCATCATGAAGGTGAAGAACACGGCCATATTATGGGACCGGTCGGGGCCATCGGGCTGGTCATGCACAGCTTCCTCGATGGCGCGGCGATCGGCATCGCCTATCAGGCCAATTCCTCGATGGGCTTCATCGTTGCGCTGGCGGTTATTTCCCACGACTTTACCGACGGTATCAATACCGTCGTCATTATGTTGAAAAATGAACAAACCGTCAAGCGTGCCCGGATGTTTTTGTTTATCGATGCCATTGCCCCGGTGTTCGGGATTATTGTTTCGTCCTTCTTTGTCATCCAATCCTCGGTGCTGGCCGTAATATTAGCGGCATTTGCCGGTCAATTCCTTTATATCGGCGCGGCCAATCTCCTACCGGAAACCTACCGTCACAGCGCTTGGAGAATGGCCGTCGCGATGCTGATCGGCGTGCTGTTGATATTCGTTTTGACCGCAATCGTTTAGCTTTAAAACAGTCAGACTGCTTCTCTTTTACATCTTATTTTGTTCAGATTCATTTGACGAAGGATTTGTAGAGAGAAGGATCAGGGAGTACAATACTTAAACCTCTACACTCACAAATGACCGTTTGTCATACTGAGCCTTCCAATTTATTATTCTCCACAAATATGTACGAAGTATCCAGTTTCTGTCCCCTTGTTTCTAAAAATACTTGACAAAAGAATAGTATACTGTACGTTAAGAATAGATAACTAATTCAGGAGGAGTTGTATGACAGCGTGGGTGCTGCAATCATGCTTGCATTGAAAGGCCATCTTCCGGCAGATTTGCTTTCTGTCGCCTATGGTTTAGCTTATACAGCTTGTATTCTCTTAGGTGTAAACGGCGCTTTTTACCTGTATTATGGGCGGAAACACTAAGGGGAAATAAAGGTGAAGAATAAAATTAAAGTTTTCCGCGCCATGCACGGTCTGACACAGGAAGCATTAGCAGTAAAACTAGGTGTCACACGGCAGACAGTGGTCTCGCTGGAGACCGGTAAGTACGATCCGTCTATCGGTTTGGCTTTTAAAATTGCTCGCCTTTTCAATGTAAAAATCGAAGATGTTTTTGTTTACGACGGCCCGGCAGAAAAATTCCGCGGCCTGCCGCCGCAGACTAAAAAATAAAAAGTAAAAGATTCATCTGTTCCTCCGTGATATAATCGCTTTAATGGTGAAGGAGCAAACCAATGGAAATAATACCGGGTATTCATAAAATAGACGGGGTGAATGGGGCTAACTGCTACTTAATCACCTCCGGCCCGGAATTGGTGTTAATCGATACCGGCATGCGCGGCAGCAGCAAAAAGATCGCCGCTTACCTGAGTATAATAGATAAAAAAACCGACGATATCAAATATATCTTTATTACCCATGCTGACCCCGACCACATTGGCGGTGCCATGGAGATGAAAAAATTAACGGGCGCGAAATTGGTGATCCATAACGGTGAAATGCCTGCGCTTGCGGGTGATAGCTCAAGCAGACTGAGAAACAAAAGCCGTTTTATTAAAATATTGTCACGCATATTATCAGGGTTGATCCGTTTCGCTCCGACTAAGCCGGATATCGTTGTAAAAGAAGATACCGGGATTGCCGGCTTAAAAATTATCAACACCCCCGGACATTCGGACGGCAGCATCAGCATTTATCTGCCGGGCAAGGTCATTTTTGTCGGCGATGCATTGACAGCTGACGCGAAAGGAAACCCACGCCGCCCCATGAAAGCGCTTGCCGCCGACATGGTTCAGGCAAAAGCCTCAGTACAAATGATTGCCGGACTCGAATTCGATACTTTGCTGGTCGGGCACGGCGCGCCGGTTAAAGGTGACGCTGTCAATAAGGTCAAGAAACTACTGACAAATTGGAAATAAAGCAAACTGATAATAACAGGATCAAGGAGAATTATAGATGATGGATCAACGCCAACCCTTCGTCAATGTTTTTGCGATTACACATCCTTTATGGGCGGTTGCCCGCGATGTTGAAAATGTCGCCAGCGCGGCTCGGATTGAGGCGATTCAGACCATTACCTTTGTCGATGATGTCGGAAACGTCGAGATTCAAACCTACTATTTTATGCCCACCTGTACCGAACGGCCTGATTGGGTTTTTGAGGATGACGTTGAGGGGCTTTATAACTCCGAAGAAGAAGCCAAAAATAACCTCGGTGCGCAACCACCGGCGCAACAAAACCCGAATGTATTCCAATAGGCTGTAAGAAGGTTAAAAACCCTCAAAAAATTCCTGAGTCTGTCCGAAAATAACCATTAGAAACGATTAATATGTACATTTTAACTGCGGTCAAAAGTATTTCGCTGAAAATGACTCAAGATTCCTCCCATATTTCCTTTTGGGAATTCTCTGAAATTTGGGACCAATGGCGATCAGGTCGTACATTTGCTTCGAATGGCACCTATACGTTACTTTGAATGGCTCGGTAAAGTACCTCCGTACATTTCAACTGAGGTTGAAAGTATTTCGTTGAAGGCTCAAACTGCGGTCTACGGAAGTATCTCCGGTTTTAAACCTGCGAGTAATGACATCTTTGTTGTTATTTGTCATTGTCGGGCTTGACC
>PMBW01000130.1 GCA_003153075.1 Dehalococcoidia bacterium
TACTTTGAAAGTACCATCGAACCGTATCCTTCGACCCTGACTTCCCGGTATATGACCGGCTGGGGTTTTCCCTATGAACAGTGGCCGCAGGACTTAAAAGATGAGTATGCGTATAAACCGGCGGCGGCGAAAAAACTGCTGGCCGAAGCAGGTTATCCGAACGGATTCAAGACCAATATCGTTGTCGACGCTGCTGCAGACCTTGGGATGATACGCGTGGTGAAAAAATATCTGGCTGCAGTGGGTGTTGACTTGGAAATCCGGACATTGGCAACCGGGGAATGGATAGCTTTTGTAATGTCCGGTCATAAGCACGACCAGATGGCGCACCGCACCGGTGGGCCGTTAGGCCATACCTCCGCGCCTAACCGTGATTTGACCCTCTACCGCAAGGGCGGAAAGAGTAACTGGGCGATGGTTAACGACCCTGTTTTTGAGAATTTTCTGTCGAAAGTCCTGGCGGCAGGTTCCCTGGAGGAAATTAAGGAAATTGTGAAAGAGGCTAATGAATACGTAGCTCGGCAGCACTTCTCCATTTCGCTTTTGCAACCGCGGGCGCATTCTTTGTGTCAGCCGTGGGTGAAGGGTTTCACAGGTCAATTCGGTTCGGCGTGGGCGCATGGCGGCGGGCCGGCGATGCTAAGTTTCTACCTGCCGCGGTTCTGGATCGACCAAAAATTGAAAAAGGCGATGAAACACTAATAAAAAATAATCAATATTCAAATATCAATATACAAGAGTTTTGAGTTTGGAGCAGTGATTATTCGATAAGCTAACAGGCTATTATCATGACGCTAAAATTCGATATTCGTCATTGACAATGACCTGTGGATAACCTAATATACAGTAAAAAAACAGGGGGATATCAATGAAATTAGGATGCAGTTCTGTACTGTTTAACCAATTGGACCTTTACGGTGCGCTTCAGCACATTGCCTGGGCAGGATATGAGGGCGCAGAGCTGGCGATTTTGGGGAATCACTGCCGCCACCTTGAATTGATTACAGACAAGGCCTACATCGACGAGATTAAAGCCACTGCGAAAAAGCACGGGGTTGCATTATTCGCTATCCATGCCGATGTCGGGTATATCAACGGCGAACACCCGGTAAAGTCAATGGTGAAACTATGCGATGTCGCCCACAAACTGGGCATTCCGATCATTACGATGCGTGTGAAAGGGAAGTCCGATGATAAATTAGCTACCGAAGAAGTATTTGAATACATACGAAAATTGGCAAAAGAGGCTGAAAAACGCGAGGTGACTTTGGCGATCAAACCTCACGTCGGTGCTTCGGTTTATAATACCGCCACGCTGGTGCAAATGCTGGAAGCAATTGAATCACCCGGATTGGGAGCCAATATTGACACGCTGCACATCTTCAGAGCACGTGAGGACGCTTCTGTCACCGTAAAGAAACTGGGCAAACGCTTGGTGCATGTTCACCTGCGCGAATATCCTGACGTGGCGGAGCGGCAGCATTATGAAGCTACCGCCGAGGAAGAAATTGCCGGTCGGGGCGGCGTGGATTTCCCCAAATTTTTCAAAAGTTTAAAGGCCGCCGGGTACAAAGGTGCTATGGATCTTGACGTTATCGGCGCTTTTACGTTTCCTTTGTCCAAACAAATGGGGATTACGGCGGAATCCAGAGGTTATTTTCACCGCTGTCTGCAGGAATTGAAATAAAACAGCTTGAAACGCCAGGAGCAACGGGATCATGAACGGTGCGCAAACGGAAAAAACGCCTCCGACTACCGTTACCGGACACGTGTGTCCTCCGCGGTTGTGTTTCATGTTTGATAATATCTTCAGAAGGCTGGTGCAGAACCCCGACCGTATCCTGAAGCCGTATATCAAACCAGGCTGGATCGTGCTTGATGTGGGGCCGGGCATGGGTTATTTTACCATCCCGATGGCCAAAATGGTGGGCGAAAACGGTAAAGTCATTGCCGCCGACCTTCAGCAGGAAATGCTGGATGGCCTCGACCATAAGGCTTTCAAGGTTGGGGTGCAGGAACGGATCAAACTGCATCTGACCAAAGAGGATAGCATTGGTATCACCGAACCTATCGATTTTTGCCTGGCTTTCTGGATGGTACATGAGGTGCCAGACCAGTCGCATTTTTTAAACGAGATATTTTCAAATCTAAAACCGGAAGGATTGATGCTCATCGCGGAGCCACGCACAGAGGTTTCGAAGGAAAATTTTAACAGGACGCAGGAAAAGGCAAAAAGCGCGGGATTTTCTGTTGTTGACCACCCTAAAATATTCCTGAGTTACACAGTCCTGTTTAAAAAGTAGCTCAGGCTTTTTGATTTGTTTAATCGGCTGTATTGTGGATTGATTCTAAAGTTCGATACCCTTGCGCTTTAATTGGGACTCGATCCGCAAATTGTTCTGCAGAATTACCTCGGAGATAGCTTCTTTATTGGCCATCATTTTCATCGCTAGATCTGCCAGGGCTTCTGCTTGCCCGGTGGTAAAGCCTTTGAGTTCGTAGATACTCTCGAAACTGCCCAGCGGCATTTTGCATCTGATTTTCAGATGGTCGGCGTATTTTTTTTCATAAACTGTTTTAATCTCGTTTCTATCCAGACCGATTGCCATGATATTCTCTCCTATCTGTGGTAGTAACTGTCATTGTAGATATTTCATGATATGTTGTCAATTCACGTTTAGTTGGCCATCAGCATTCAGTGCTTAACTTTTAGCCATTGAAAAAGTCTAAATAACTGAAACCAAAACTTGCCTTTTGCAGTATCCAATATATAAACATGCTATAATGTAGATAAATAGATATATCGATAAGAATAACCAATGGGGGATTTTTATGGGAAAATACGACCACGAACTCTATAAAATAAAGGCGGATTTTTGTAAAACGCTGGCCGACCCGACACGGCAGATGATGATCACGGAATTGCGTTCAGGAGAAAAAACGGTCGGGGAAATAGCGGAAGCGCTGGAAATTATGCAATCGATGGCATCACATCATCTGGCAATTCTACGGGGAAAAGGTGTAGTTGAAGCCCGGCGTGAAGGGGCGAATGTGTATTACAACATGGTCAACCCGAAAATCGGGGAAGCCTGCGACATGGTGCACCAAATACTACTGACCCAAATGGTTAAAAACAAGGAATTTGCTGACCGCATAATCGCGTGAAGGAGGAGATAATGACAGAAAACAACGGCACAACTATCATTGTTATGAGCGGGGACATGGATAAAGTGATGGCGGCTTTCAATATTGCCATCGGGGCTGCCTCAATGGGCAAAGAGACCAACATGTT
>PMBW01000227.1 GCA_003153075.1 Dehalococcoidia bacterium
ATCGTCCGCAGCTTTAAAGAAGCCTAGAAATTAACGCCCTGAATAACAGGAGTCTCCTTATTGATACACAAGGAGATCCTTTTTGTTGCATCAACTTTGTCTGTATTTTCCTTTCACTAATCCGGTAAATGGTCAAGGCAAGGTACTTTGCTGAAGGTAAACGTATAAGGGAATCCTCGAATTTGTCATGCTGAGCCCTGACTCCAAATATTGTCTTGTACAAAGAGCGAAGCATCTGGTACGAATCAATTTAATATTTTTCATCCTTCATAGTTTACAAGTGGTTGAAGTAACGTTATTTTATTCACTCTTTAAATGTGATCAGGCCTTTTTTATTGCCGTGTTTTTCAAAAAAGACAAAATCCTGCAGTTGTTTACGTGAATGCATCGGGGCTTCATTCGGGTAGCCGATCGCCAGCACCGATACCAGTTTTTTGTTGAAGGGGAGCCCCAAAATGCGTTTGATGCCGAGGGGGAAGGTCGGATTTACCCAGCAGGCTCCCAATCCCAGTGCGTGGGCGGCCAGCCAGATGGCATACGCTGCAGTCGAACCATCTTGTACCGGCATCGGGCTCTTGAACCTGTCAACAGCCACCGCGATCGCTCATGGCGCTTCTTTCAGGAAAGGGCCGATGACAAAAGCCCGCGACATTCTTGCCTTTGTTTCAGGATTGGTTACAATGATGAATTCCCACGGTTGAGAATTCATCGCAGAAGTCGCCCAACGGGCTGCCTCCAGCAATTTTTCAATTAATTCGGGAGGCACCGGTTCTTTCTTGAATCGGCGAATTGCTCTTCTCGTCCGGATTGCTTCCAGCAGTTCCATATCTACTCCAAATTGCGATTTTTGATATTTGATCCTTCGCTTGTTCGGTGTTTACTATTTAGCCGCATTGCATGAGGAGTTCTTTTTTACTTCATTCGTCGCCGGGGAACCTCCGCATCCGCCTGAGCATTCGCTCTTTTTCCCGACCATACCGAGGAGAATGGCGCTGGCGCAACCTACTCCGGAACTTACTTGAATAGCATTTACCGGACAATTAATGGCACAAGCTCCGCATTCCATGCATGCGCCCTTATCGGTAATAACCGCTTTCCGCTCTGTAATACGTAACACCTGATGGGGACAGACATTAACACACATCCCGCAGCCGTTGCAGGTTGCCGTGTCGAGTTGTAAGGTAACTACATTTTCCAAATATCTAAGCATCTCAATTCCTCCTAAAAGAATCGGGCTGTTATCCATAAAGCTAAACCGGCTACCGCGGCCAATATCTGCGCGGGTATTGCGTAGCGCATTTCTTTCTTAACGCCGGAAAGCGATGTATACGTGGTCGAACCCGTGAAATTCATTGCCGTAAAAGCGCTAATTGCCGGGATTAGTAATATCCAGGCGGCGGCCTCTAGGTTACCTGCCGTTTGTGCAAATGGTATCAAACCGGTTAATAAAAGCACGGCTGCTATACATAGTCCCATTGTCATCCCTTTTAGAGAAAGCGCCCGCCCCGGCAACCATGGAAGCAACATCGGAATAAAAACATTTCCAGCGAGAAAGGCAAGTAATAATATCAGTATTTCGCGGCCGCCCGCCCAGCCTGGCAAAACATAGCCATTCTCGCTGATACCTGTTAAAAAGAAGAAAACCACTGCTGCCGCTAAGTAGTAAAGGCTCCCCTGGACAACCTCTACGGGAACCAAAACAAGCCGGTCGCTAAGATTGAATCGAACCTGCCTCATCAAGGGGGTGGACTTCATACCGGAATCCAGAAATTCCCGCAGGTCATGTGCGCGCACCGGCCCGTAAACCACGCGAAAAGAACTGCGGCGTTTTACCTCGTGAGCAGCCACTCCCGGCGCCCCCAGCTGCGGAACGATGATCTGCCGGTGGCTGACTACCTCAGCGAGCCGTGTAGCCTCGATCCTGTGGATAATCTCCTCGGTGCCGAATGTTCCTTTTCCGGCGGCACACCAGACATTGATGCCCTTGGTATCGATGACCATTATCCAACCGTTAATTCCTTCCAGTTCCCGGCGCAGATGGTCGAATGAAAGCTTATAATTGGCTGAAACAAAAACAGGCGATTCGGCAGTCGGTGTCCCGACCGCGTACAACCCCGGCTCAACCATATAGTGCATCCGTTGCAAACCGACTCTAACTTTGAAAGTGCCCAAACGGTCTGTAAAATTTAACCGCGTAGCAACCTGCGGTATGTTCCCGATTAACGAATTCACCACACCCGCTATCCATGGTGTTCCCCGAACTAACGGAACGACTGCTTCACTGGTTACCATTCAACTCTCCCCATTTTCAGGTCTTGATTGTATTATTGTTGCCGTAAAAATTTTTAAACGCGCTTACCCCGCTTTCCACCCTTGCACTTTCACACTTGCGATCGATGCCGAAATATCCTTTGCCTGTTCCGGGGTTATCTTCAATTCCTCCATCATCCCCCCGGCAACCGGGTCGTTTTCAAATAAATCCAATGGATAAGTGGTCTCATTGACCACCTCCACTTTCTCAAATCCCGCGGCTTTGATTGCCCGTAGATAATCCTCTTTATTCATCGCTCCGGCCACNNAAAATCACGATGTCTGATACCATCAGCCTGCCGCCCGGTTTTAACACCCGGAAAGCCTCTTGGAATACCCGCGGTTTGTCATTGGAAAGGTTGATTACGCAATTGGAGATGATCACATCCACCGAATTGTCGGCAACCGGCAGGTTCTCGATTTCCCCCAGCCGGAATTCCACATTCTTGTAACCGCCCTTACGCATGTTCTCTCTGGCTTTATCCAGCATCTCGGCGGTCATATCCACACCGATGACTTTGCCTTTCGATCCCACTTTCGCCGCGGCTAAAAAGCAGTCAAATCCCCCGCCGGAACCCAGATCCAGCACGATTTCGCCTGCCTTTAATGACGCCAGCGCGATCGGGTTGCCACAGCCTAATCCCAGGTTTGCGCCTTCGGGCGCCGCATTAATGTCGGCATCTGAATAACCTACTTTTTTGCTGATATCCCCCACCGCGCTCGAATTATTTCCACAGCACGAACTTACTTTCCCCTTGGTTTTCGCGCCGCCGCAGCAGCTTACGCCGCTTTCTTTAGCGATTTTACCGTAGCGTTCCCGCACTGTTTTTTGTACTTCTTCGTTCTTCATTATTTAATCTCCTTAAACTAAATTTTTATTCCGGATAATAGGGGCATTCCTTTTTCGCGCACTGCCGGTTTCTGACCGTGTAAGTGCACGCAGCCTTCTTTGATTTTTCTAATTTAATATCCAGCTTCTCATCCAGATAATCCACCGCCGCATCCACTGCAATCCTTACTGCCCGTTTACAGCAACGCGGTTGGTCGTTTACCAGCTTTGCTAAAGCAGAAGCGGTTCCCCCGATCGCTAATCCCCTTTCTTTCCCGGTGAGGGGAGTAGCATTCGTCAAGATACTCACCGCGATTCCGACACCCACACCGGCGCCGCAATCCCCGTATAAACCGCACCACCCGCCCGGCACCTTGCTCGCTCTTTCAATGGCCTTCTCAATCGCTCCTTCCGGCACCGGATAACCTGAGTTCTTCACCGCCGTAATGATCGCCGCAGGCACGATCGCGTGATGCTCAGGACCGTGCATCGGCACCGAAGGATGCGCCATCACCTGCTCGACTATTTCGGCAGGATTTTTACTTTTCGTAGAAGCTAACACCTGCCGTAAAACCTCGATCGCCGCCTTGCTGTGGCACGCATCACATACATAATGCCCGGCTGGACAATAAATATTGGTTTTTTCTTCCTTCCCGCAGACCGCACACGTTTTAGTCACCGATTCGGTCGCATACACTAGCGGCCTCGCGCATACCCCGCAATTGTTCACCGATTCCATTTCAAAACACCTCTCCAGTTTATCGAGACTTGTGTCCCTTTTGCTAAAACTCTCTCTTTTGCGAAAGGGAGATACTCACGGATTTTTCCAAACGGTTGAAAATTCTTCAATATCCCTCTGATAAATTGTTTGTCCTAAAATATCTCCTTTGCCAGCGGCCCCAGCACATCTTTCGCCATCCCCGCCAACTCATCCGCCTTGATCAGCATAAAACAGCAGACCTTTCCGTCCTTTTCCCAGGACATCAAAGCCAGCTTGTCCCCACCCTTGATCCCCGCCTTCTCCCTGGTATCTTTCGGCAGCAGTATCTGCCCCCGTTCGTCCACTGTCACAATGGAATCCACCTTGCAGCAAGTCCCCGAACAACAATCCGGCGCCGCAGCTGTCTTTTTCTTCCCGACCATTTTATTCACCTCTTTCATTTTTATATGTTTTTATATAGTATTTAAATTCAAAGCAGACTGCTAGCTACATACATGACAGCAACAGCAGTTAAAATAAACGGGCAAATTTTTGTCGGGATGTTGGAAGTTCTTGCTCCCGTCAGCCCTGTCCATATCGCCATTATAATCAGCATCCCGGCCGATATTCTGTATACAACTCGGGAGACTTCGTTAGTCGTGCCACCCAAAATATTGGTTAAAAACACCAGCACTCCTATAAAACAGAGCGTCAACCCCTCCGCCACCCACTCCATTAAGATGAATTTCTTGTTGTCTTCAGAAATGTCCCCGAAGCCTTTTACCACCGCCCTCGCGGCGATAATGTGGGCGATTCCCCACACCAGGAGAATTATTGAACCGGCAAACAACAAAATATTTTCCACCATTTCTCAACCGACTCTCTTTGCTAGTTTTTCCGCTTTTTCCGTATTTTCTGCAATATCTGAATACTAACATACCTAAAAAATAGTGTCAAGCGGTTGCCGCTAAAAACACAGTATAATGTCCGGGATTGACAAGTAGTATCGTATTTGATACTATACAGGTGTGACTAAGAAAGAGAAACTCGAAGCGAAAATACGCAACAATCCCAGGAACGTATCATTAGCAGACTTCGAGGCTCTGATCAAACAATATGGATACATTTCAGAAGGCGGAAAACACCCCAAAGCAATTATCAGAAATGAGATGTACCCCTATAAAAGAGAAAACCCGATTAAACCCGCTTACGTAAAAGGACTATTGGAATTACTGGATAATTTAAATTAATCCAGGTATTCAGCTATAGGAGGCTGTTATGGAACAAAAAGAGTTAAAAAAGAAAGTAGCGTACTATGCGAATCTCCCCTATACTATAACAATCGAACGCTGCGATGACCAGGGTATTTATTATGTTGCACGTTATCTTGAACTCCCCCACTTTATTATGACCGGCGCTACCCCGGATGAGGCGGTGCGCGAACTGGAAAGCGAGAAGCGGGAGTGGTTTGAATTCAATATCCAGCAAGGGAATAAAATACCACTGCCGTTAAAGTCACGAAAATACAGCGGCAAGGTTATTCTTAGAATGCCACCCAGCCTCCACGAACATTTAATCAGCTTGACAGAGTTGCAAGGTATCAGTTTGAATGCCTTCATGGTAAAAGCTGTTTCACGCGCTGCAGGGTTTGAAAAGCCGGTTAAAAAACATAAAGTTGCCGTGAAATAATAAATCCCTCGACCCAAAATCGGGAGCATCGATAATCTACGGACAGTCAGCTATTTGTTGATTGACTAGGATCAAAACTCATTATTGAGTCCGCAGACGAAATACTTCCGTAGGCTTTCTGACTTAGAAGAAAGCCGGAGGTCCCTCCGAAGGCCGCTGCCGAAGGTACTTTACGGAGCAGTTCNNGCAGTTGAAAGGGATATACTTCAGTCAAAATGTACTCGTTACTCATAACTCATTGAGTAATCCCCTTCCTCATCCTCTCCTCCGCCGCCGCTTGTGTTATCCCCTCCAATGCAATCAACTTCCGGTGCCCCGTCGCGCCTTTTTCAATCGTGATGCGGCTCTTGCTGATATCCAGCATCTCACTCAAAAATTCGATCAATTCTTTGTTGGCTTTACCTTCCACCGGCGCAGCCGCGATCTTTAAATGCCAGACACCCTCCTCAAAACGCAACACTTCGTTCCGTTTCGCCCCCGGGTGCCCCATCACCGCTATTCTCACCGGCTTCTCTTTCACTTCACTGCTCTTTAAAAAATTTTTCTTATCATTATTGTCATTGCGAGGACCGAAGCAATCTAGGGAGGGAAGGCCTTTTTCTCCTGTTATTTTTATGTTCTTATTTACAATTTTGAAATTATTTCGGATTTCGTATTTTCTTGATTTTTAAAGCTTGATTATTGGAATTTAAACAATCTGATCGCGTTCTCGGTAGTAAGAGCAGCCACAGCCTCTTTGGTCGCCCCCAGTATCTCCGCTATCCTCTCAACCGTCAGCCCAATATAAGCCGGTTCGTTCCGCTGCCCGCGGTACTTTTGCGGCGGCAGGTATGGACAATCCGTCTCCACCAGCAATCTGTTTTGCGGCACAGTTTTGATTACTTCCGTCATTTGGCTGCGCGGATATCCGATGTATCCCCCGAAAGCCAGGTAAAACCCCATCTCTAGAAATATCCGGGCGTTATCCGCATTCTCCTGGAAACAGTGGATCACCCCCGGTGCTTCCGTGGTTGATTTCTTTGCCCAACTACCCAATATCTCGATTATTTCATCGGTCGATTGTCGGTTATGGATGATCACCGGCAGATTCAGCTCACCGGCCAGTTCCAGTTGCCATTTTAAGCCCTGTATTTGCTCATCCCTGTGGACAACGCTTCTATGGAAATCCAGACCCATTTCTCCGAGTGCTACCACCCTGGGATGCTCTGCCAGCGCCGCGATCCGCGCAATATCTGCCTTCTTTACCCCGGTAATTTCCTGGGGATGAATGCCGACTGCGGCGTACACCGATGGGTACTTTTCTGCCAGCGTAATTGTTTTTTCGCTTGCTTCCACACTTGTGCCGCAGGTAATTATCCGGCTTACCCCTGCCTCCAGCGCGCGCTCGATCGCCTCATCACGGTCAGCGTCAAATTCCTCCCCGTCCAGATGGGCATGTGTATCAATTATCGTTATTTTCGAAGTGTTCAATTATTATCTCTTTGAGTATTTTCTGCCTTAAGAAAAATATATCCTTGCGAAAATTCCTGATTGGTTAGT
>PMBW01000120.1 GCA_003153075.1 Dehalococcoidia bacterium
AAAATACCGCCGGTGGTTTCAGCCGCCGCTTTCGCCAGCGTTATAACTGTAAACAACAGATTTGATGCGGAAAAAGGTTGTCCGGCTGTCCGGTTTAATCGCGAAAGCTCGCTGTCCGGCTTGAAACGGCTGAGGGTTGCCTCAACTGAAGTAAAAATGTCCTGCACCAATAGTAAGGCATTTTCGGCTTTCGTTTCCTCGCCGGGAAGCACACAGACGACTGCCTCGACCGCCGTGTTCATAGCCGTAAACGCGCGGGTTATTTCCACCGGGCAGGACATTTTTATGACCCTCGTGTGCGGAATCTGGGGACAACCTGTTGAGTTCTATTGGTAGTGGTCGGAGCGGGTGGCTGGACGGTCGAAGCGACCTCATTGGAATCGATAGTTAATGTAGTAACAGGCGATGAAGTATCAGACAATGGCGTTGTTACCTGAGACGAAGGGTTAGCAGTATTTAACACGCTCATCCAGATAGCGGCGCCCGCCAGTAAAGTGCCGGCTACCACCAGGCTGCGTGCGGCCAGTTTATTTCTTTTTCCGGTTTGTTTTGGCATCGCCGTACTCCTTGGTCTGAACCTAATTAATTATATAAAACACAAATGAACCCCTGATGAAAGATAGATGAATAGAACGTTAATTTCGCTGTTATTTATTCATGTTTTGTGATTGATACCGGAACAATATAAGGCATATAATCAGTTACATACAAAGCGATTACTTGCTTTTACTGAGATAAAAAGGTTGTTTTGATGAAGCCTCCTGAACCAGGATTCAATCTTTCCAAACTGGCGACGACCGCCTGTTACGTCGGGCCTGCGGTAATGACAGCCGCAGACATTATTACCATTGCTTTGAATCATTCTATCAGTCCTTTCAAACAAACGATCAGCGGTTTTGCGGCAGGTCCTGACGGCTGGCTCGAAAAATTCGGGATGGTAATTATTGCGCTGTCTTTTTTTCTAATAGCCGTGAATGTGTTAACCGCAAAGAAGAAAAAGCAAGCGCGCCTGTTCAAAACCGCGGGGGTATTATTGGTCATTGTGGCGATCGGATTTTTAATGCTGAGTATTTTCAATACCAACGTTATCGGCACACTGGTCAGTTTTCACGGCGTGGTGCACCAGATTGCTTCGGCGGCAGTATCTGTTGTCTTTTATATCGCCTGTCTGATTTCCATGCGGTTGATGTTCAACAAACCGGGATTCCGGTTTTTCGCCATCTATTGCGGGGTTACGTTCGTGGTCGGGCTTACTGTTTTGATACTGCTCAGTTTGGTATTCCGCCAGGATGAGTACACGGGGTTAATGGAGAGACTGATCGCCGGTTTTAACCTGGTCTGGATTATTTTGGTAGGACCGCAGGTGATCAAGTTGGCGAAAGAGAAAGAATAGCGGTTTCCTCATCTTGCCGTGTCAGGTTGAGTGAGCAATCCGAATGTAGAATTTGGTATTTATATTTTATTTGTCATTTGGGTATTGATTATTTCGATTATTTTATGCCCGGATATTGTTCCACATGCCGCATCATGGAAGTTAAAAAGTCGATGGATTTTTGCAGTCCTGCCTGTTCCTGCTCGTTCATATCGACAATGCGGATGTAATGAACGCCGTCGCGGCCGATAATTGCCGGGACAGACATACTCATATTTCGACAGCCGTATTCGCCGTCCAGTATTGCGCTGCAAGGTATCAGCTCCTGGGTATTATTAGTAATGGCATTGATGATCGTCGCTGTGCCGACCGCCGATGTCCAGCCGGCAGTGCGCTTTGGTTTCAGCGTTTCGTAGTCGTGCAGAGTCTGGGGCGGTAGTGTTTGAATCTTCGCTTTATCTTCTTCATTGACCTGCACCGGTCTGCCGTCGACTTTCAAGGAACTCCAGAGCATCACCTGGCTGTGTCCGTGCTCACCCATCACCAGGCCGCGCACCCGGCTCGACCTGACGCCCAGCGCCGCTGCCGTCCACATGCGGAAGCGGATTGTATCGTTTAAAGTGTAACCGATGTATTTTTGCCGGTTTTCTTTCCCGTTTACCAGGTAAACAGCGTAATTCAACGGGTCGACGGGATTTGTTTCAGTAATGACAATCGCTTTAGGACAATACTTTTTAATATTTTCCGCATTTTCAATAATTATCGGCAGGTTACCGGTGATCAAATCTGCGCGCGATGCGGTAACGCCGGAGGGGGCGCCGGAAGTGATNNAGGTCCATCCAGTGTGCTTTAAGCATATCTGCGCCGGGATCGATCAGCACGATCTCATTGGCCAATTTATGAATAGCGATAGTGAAAGCGGCACAGGAACCGAGTGTGCCGGCAGCGCCCATAATTGTAATTTTCACGGATTTATCCTTCTTATTGTTTATTATAACGAAAATCAAGCCGTATAGGACTTATTCTTGTTATATATGGTATAAGAAAACGCGGAAAAAAGATAGAGGGTGGGGAAGAAGCGGTCGGTTTTCAGTTATGAGTTATGAGTACTGAGTGATATGGATTCCTCCCACATTTCCTTTTGGAAATTCTCTGAAATTTAGGTCCAATAACGATCATGTCGTACCTTTGCTTCAAATGGCTCCGTCCGCCTGAGGTGGACCACCGAACATTTCAACTGATGTTGAAAGTATTTCGTTGAAGACTCGAACTGCGGTCTACGGAAGTACGTCCGGTTTTAAACCTGCGAGTAATGACAAGGCAATCCAGGTAATTTTGGACAACCTCGTACTTTTTTATCAAAGAAGGGCGCAACGTCCTTCTTGAACTTTCTTAGATGGCCGAAACCCGAAAAATAACCGGAGTTGTGTTTCCAGCGCTTCGTTAAAAGGCTATATTCCCATACCGACGAAAGTCGGGATGTAATAAAACCGGGGGATAACGCTATTTAAAAAGCACCGCACTAACTCGATCTTTTAAACTGGTGGCAAGCTTCGCTAACTTTTCCGCTGATTCTAATGTATGTTATACTTCTTTTAATAATCAGAGCGTATTTTACGCTTCAGGAATAACACCCCCGGATATCAGATTCCGCGAGCGGTTTAGCCGTCAGTTTTAGAAATATCAGCCTGTGAAAAGGATATATAATGAGTAACAAATTTCAGAAATTACTGGAACCGTCTTACATCGGCAAGATAAAAACGCGCAACCGGATAATCAAAACTGCGCAGGGTTCATCCTTCATCGAGCCGACCGGTTACGTGGGAGAACAAGCCAAGGCCTACTATGAGACGATGGCCAAAGGCGGCGTAGGCTTACTGATCGTTGAGTCCTGCGGTGTGGAATTCCCGCTGGGCATCCACCATTTTCCGGTGCAGTTTCATCTTGATGATGACAAATACATTCCGGGCTACAGCGAACTGACCCAGGTTATTCATAAACACGGCTGTCCGGTTTTTCTACAACTTTTCCATGCCGGGCCGTGGAATCCGACCGGCTTGTTGCCCAAGCGCGATACCAAATCAGCTTCGACATTAACGGAAAGCGAATTGCCCGGACCGGGTTTCGCAATCCCGCGCGGAGTATCCTTAAGTGAGGTTGAAGACCTGATCCAATTGTTCGTCAAAGCGGCGGAACGGGCCCAAAAAGCCGGTTTTGACGGTGTGGAGATCAACGCCGCGACGTGCCACCTGGTAAACGCTTTTTATTCACGCATTTTCAATAAACGGCAGGATGAATTCGGCTGCGCTACCATCGAGAACCGCGCGCGCTTTATGAACAGGATCATCGGCGACACAAAAAAGAAACTGGGGTCTGATTTTGCCGTGACCGCTTTGATCAATATCGCAGAATACGGGCATCCATTAGCCACCCCGATCGAAGAGGGCGTGCAATTCGCCCGGCTGGCAGCAGAAGCAGGCGCCGATGCCGTGCAGGTCAGGGCGCACGGTTACGGACACCGCGGTGGTTTATTACAGCCCGACCGGCTTTTCTATCCGGAAATGCCGAAACCCATGCCGAAAGACCTGGATTGGAGCCACAAGGGAGTGGGCGCGATCATTCCGTTGGCCACGGCAGTGAAAAAAGTAGTATCGGTGCCGGTGATTGCCGCCTGCCGGCTTGATCCGGAATTGGGGGAAAAACTCCTGCAAAACGGTGATATCGATTTCGTGGGCATGACCCGGCGTTTGCTGGCCGACCCCGAATTACCCAATAAAGTAGCCGAAGGCCGACTGGACGACATCAATCCCTGTACCGGATGCCTTTACTGCATGGACGTGCGTCTGCATAATACACCCATCCGCTGCCGCATCAACGCCAACCTGGGCAGAGAGCGTGAGTTCGCCCTCAAACCCGCCGCCAAAGTTAAGCAAGTTGTGGTCATCGGGGGTGGGCCGGCAGGAATGGAAGCTGCCAGAGTCGCCGCTTTGCGCGGGCACAAGGTAACCCTGTTAGAGCAAGAGCCGAAGACAGGCGGGCTGCTGCCGCTGGCCGCAATGCTGAAAGACATCGAGACGAAAGAGCTGATGGACCTGGCAAACTACCTGCACCTGCAGATGGAAAAAGCCGGCGTCACGATCAAAACAAACACAGGATTCACACCTTCATTAATTGCCGGATTAAAACCTGATGTGGTGATACTGGCCGCGGGCGGCACTGCCGCGAAAAGCGCTATCCCCGGCATCCAGGGTAAAAATGTGGTGAGCGGCGCCACGCTGCGCCGCCAGCTAAAACGTTATTCCCGGTTTTTCGGACCGAAGACGCTGGCGAATCTAACCAGGATCTGGATGCCCATCGGCAAACGCGTGGTGGTAATCGGCGGGACGATTCACGGCTGCGAACTGGCGGAGTTCTTAATTAAACGGGGCAGAAAGGTGACCATTTTACACAGCGGCACGGAAATCGGCGAAGGCATGACCGGAGACGATAAGTTCCAATTCCTGCGCTGGATCGCTGAGAAAAAAGATACCGCCATCATCACCGGCGTAACGATCGAAAAGGTTTCAGAAACCGAAGTCACTTTCATAACCGGCGGCAAAACCCAAACGATCAGTATAGATACGGTAGCACTGGCGCTTCCTCTCAACGCCAACACCCTGATGATAAAGAACCTGGAAGGGAAAGCGCCGGAGGTTTACACTATCGGCGACTGCAATGAACCGCACCTGATCGCGGACGCCATCGCCAGCGGGGCAACTATCGGCCACCGGATTTGACAAAACGAAAGCCAGAAAAACAGACAAATCCCTGCTGACCCGGGGTTATCCGAAAATAGTCATTAGTAACGAATAATATGTACATTTTAACTGCGTTCTATCCCTTTCGATTGCGATCAAAAGAGACCTCCGACTTTCTTCTAGGTCAGAAAGTCTCCGGAAGTATTTCGTTGAAGACTCAAACTGCGGTCTACGGAAGTATCTCCGGTTTTTAACCTGCGCGGAATGACAAGGCGTTTTTGTCATTGTCGGGCTTGACCCGACAATCCAGGTAATTTCGGATTGCTTCGTAGAGATGATGCGAAACATCGAAATGAGCGAAAAGACACTAATTCGGCGGTCTCCTCAAGTAAAGCAAGTTATGTCTAAATTGTCACAATCCTAAAAGTAATATCTGAATTAATACTTTTTTACCTGTTTTTACCAGTACCATCGTTCAAAACTAAAATAATACCCGCCTTTTCCTTGCTTTGGTCGGATAAGGTGCTATGATGAGGATAGAAGAAGGGTTTAAAGTTAAGTTTTTTATAAAAAATAAACGGTCATCCTCTTTCCCGGTGGGATTCTGTCAGTTTGTCCGTTTGGGGCTCCTTAAACCTCTCAAAAATCAGGGTTTCTACATTGAGCAAAAGCTCGTAGAGAAGAATGAGTGAATCATCGTTACAGCTATTTTGAATTTTTTCAGAGTAATTACTGCTAAAGCCGCTAATTTGTTGTATCAAATCAGACAGACCTGGATCGTCGCGCCGCGCAAGGCAGCGCTGGTTTCCTCTGCGTCATTCGCGGCAGTCGGCCCGATTGTCTTCCTGGGATTTAACGCGGCGGCACAAGTGCTGCACCCAACCTCGAACCCTGTCGCGGTGACAGTCAGTTTCCTGGTTTTCGGGTCTTACGGCTGGCTGCAAACCGTGGCCTTCTATATCCTGGGAATTTCTTTGATCGCGCTGGCTGTTGCGCTTGTGTTAAAGATCGAATCCAGGTTTAATTTCGGCGCGATCGTTGTATTTCTGTGCGGAATCGCATTCTTATTAGTTGCCTCCAATCACGTGCAAAACTCCGGCGTGACGATCACGCTATCGGAAATAATCCACCGCGATTCGGCGATAGCGATTGTGGTAATGTCCCCGCTGGCCTGTTTTGCTCTGGCGCCGAGTTTGAAAGCGAACGGACACAATGGCCTGTGGGTGTATTCCATCGTCGCCGGATGTATTGCGCTCGTTACGATCATCGCCGGTTTCCTGATTCCAACCGCGCACAACTCTTATCTCGGCTTTTTCGAACGGGTTTTGCTTTTAAACGGACAAGTCTGGGGCGAAATAATCTGTCTGCGGCTGATCTGGACGACCGTCAAGAAGAAAGATCCCGGAATCACGACCAAAAAACAAATTTTGAATCCGACGCTTTAAATTACCATTATCAATATTGAGTTGACAGTTTAATATTTAATACTACTTTTTCCAGTATTTCGTATTCAGCTATTCATAACCGTTTTTGATTGTTGCCGCAGGTGAATCTTGATTATTTTCAGGCTTGGGTTACACGATCGGGCAAACTAGCGCGGTGACCGAGTGGGGCTCAAATTCATATATCATCGTCTTGCCGACAATGCTGATTAAGCGTTCTTCGGCTACGACCTGATTTGGCTTTTCAAAGGTATTTTCAGCTTTAATATCCTGCCCGTTAATCGTAACGACACGGGTTTTCCCGTCAAAACGTCCGGCATTCAGTTCAATACAGGTTTCCAGCGTTTTGTCCGGGCTGCGGTTAACCGCATACAATACGACCTGCTTTTTCCTGGGATTCAATGTTGCTGACAAATCCAGCAGCGGCAGCGCGGAATATTTGCCGCCGCTGAAGGCTTCTCCCTCGTACCACACGTCCAGGGCAGTCTGCCCGCAGGTAGCGGCGTAGAGTTCGAAAGGATAAAAGGTCGTCTGTAATACCAACCCGTCCTTGCGGGTAAAAATGGGGGCGATGACATTCACGATCTGGGCAATATTGGCCATTTTCACTGATTGTGCGTGCCGGATAAAAGCATTAAAGTGCATCGCCGTGACCAGCGCGTCTTCCAGATTATAAATTTCTTCCAGTTGGTTCCGGCTGGGCCCGCCGTCTTCTTTCGACCGGGTGCGGTACCAGGTATTCCATTCATCCACGGCAATATGGATGGGATGCGGAATTTTATTTTCCAGGCAGGCAGTGCGCAGCAACCCTTCATAGGCAGTCAGGCGTTCTTCCATCTGAGCGGAAACGGCCATATATTCCGCAAAGTTATTTTCCCGGTTACCGACATACCAGTGCAGCGACAGGTAATCAAGCAGGTTACCGGCTTGTTCCAATAAAAGCTGAGTCCGCCCGATGATCTCGCCCTGCCAGTCGGAGACTGCCGAGGCGACTAATTTGATTTCGGGGTCAGTCCATTTCATGACCTTGGCATATTCGGTGCACACCCGGGCATATTCCTGCGGCGTTTTATAACCGATCTGCCACGGGCCGTCCACTTCGTTGCCGATACCCCAGTATTTAATGCGGTGCGGTTCGGGAAAACCGTGCTGATGACGCAACTGCACCAAGGCAGAGTTCCTGGTGCCGTTACAGTACTCCACCCAATCCGCGGCTTCTCTCATGTCGCCGTCACCGCAGTTTACTGCGAAATAGGGTTCGGTATTTAGCTGGCGGCAGAAACGTACGAATTCGTTTGTGCCGAAATGATTTGACTCGATAGTATGCCAGGCTTTCTCGCTGCGGGCCGGACGGTCCTGCAGCGGCCCGACGCCGTCCCGCCAGCGGTAACCGGAGACGAAATTGCCGCCGGGGTAGCGGATCACCGGCAAACGCAACCGGCGCAGCGCAGCTAAGACATCGGTGCGCAGACCCTGTGCGTCTGCCAGCGGGGAATCCGGCTCATAAATGCCGCCGTAAATACAGCGGCCCAGGTGTTCCGCGAATCCGCCGAAGATATTGCGGTCGATATTACCTGTGCTGCGTTCAGGGTCGAGTTTGATCCGGTTCATTAATTCTCCCTATAACTTCGTAGAATGTTTAAGGCCGTTTAAGTAACGTCCTTTTTGTAGTCAACGTCCAAAGCAGCGCCGTTGGAGGCAATTACGTCCTTGTACCAGTANNTCCCGGTAGCCGCTGGCCCATTCGAAATTATCCATCAGCGACCACTGGAAATAACCGCGGATATCCGTGCGCTCATCACTTGCTCTGCGCAACTGCAAGAGATAACGGTTGAGAAAATCGATTCTCTGGGGGTCATGCACCTTGCCGTCCAGAGCCACCCAATCCACGTTGGCCATGCCGTTTTCTGTGATATAAACGGGGAGTTTATACCTTTCGTAGAGGTTTTTCGGTCCCCAATAGAGTGTCTTCGGATTAACTCCCCAGTGGTAAAAAGTAATAGGATGACCGATCGGATCCGGCACGATCTCCGGCTGACCGTTTTTACCCGCTCGCGCAGTTTGTCCATAATAAATATTCAGGCCCACGAAATCCAAAGGTTGGTGGATCGTCGCCATATCTTTTTCACGGATCACGGGGACATCCGCACCGAATAGTTTAAGTCCGTCCTTCGGATAATGCCCCAGGAACATGGGATCCATCCACCAGGTATTGTTCCAGACATCCTTAGCGGTCACCGAGAACATTGCTTGCCGGGCAGCAGCGATATCAGCAGGGCTTTCAGATTCAGGGGTGAAAACCACTCCGACTATCGCCAGACCGACGTTGCTTGCAGATTTGGAATACGCGCGGATTGTCTGTACCGCTTTGCCGTGAGACAGTAAGGTATTATGGGCAGTCCGTAATAATTCTCCTGTCCCCAGCTTCAGACCGGGGGCATGTGTGCCAGCATGATGTCCGTGGTTAATAAAAACCTGCGGCTCATTCATGGTCATCCAGTTTTTCACCCGGTCGGAAAGCTTCTCGACGACCACCTTTGTGTACTCGGCAAACCAATCCGAACTGTCCGGATTCAACCAGCCGCCGCGGCAATAAAGTTCCTCCGGGTAATCCCAGTGGAACAATGTCACGTACGGCGTAATATTGGCTGCCAATAATTGATCGATCAGTCGGTCGTAAAACGCCAGTCCTTTTTGGTTCACTTTACCGGCGCCGTTGGGCAGAACGCGCGGCCAGGATATCGATAACCGGTAGGCATTCACGCCGATCTGTTTCATAATTTCGATGTCTTCCATGTAACGGTGGTAATGGTCGCAGGCAATATCACCGGACTGCCCGTTCCAGACATTTCCTTCTTTGCGGCAAAAAGTATCCCAGATAGAAAGCCCTTTGCCGTCCTCCCGCGCCGCGCCCTCGATTTGATATGAAGCTGTGGCAACGCCCCAGATAAAATCTTTTGGAAAACTCATATGTTTTCAGCCTCCCGGTATTTTTCCCGAATAACTAGGCATAGGTATCAAACAAACTGCGGATGCGCAGCTTTTTGCTGATTTCCGCGGACGACAGCGGCCTTTTGGTTGAAATAGTAATGCCGACGGGTTTGCCCGGCTGCAGATGGAAAAAGTTGTCCGAGAAACGGGCATCCATACCGTCCAGTTCCAGCCATGTCCAGAGCGCCGGCTTTTTCGCAGTCAGGGTAATCGCCGCACTGCCCCTTTCCGCNNGGACGGGCGAAAGTGACAAAATTCGTCGAAACAGTCTTGCTTTTTACCTTGAGTTCGAGCCAGACCATCAGATCGCGGATGCCGTTTGCTTTCACGTATTGGGCCAACTGGAGCCTATTTACACGTCTGCTGCCGCGCTTTATGTCAACCTTATTTTTTCCCTTTGACAGGATTTTCCCCACGGTGTTGGTGACCGTCCAAGACAATTCGCCGGCGCAGGGTTCCAGCAGATCGCTGTTGATATAGATTTCCACCGTTCCTTTCACGGTGTTTTCGACGCCGGAAACCAGC
>PMBW01000319.1 GCA_003153075.1 Dehalococcoidia bacterium
CGCCGCCGGAATCGTTCATGCCGACGAACGGCCATCCTTTTTCCTTGGCGAAATCAACGGCATAGGCCAATTTTTTCCCGTGCTGTTCGCCAAATGTGCCGGCCATCGCCAGATAATCTTCAGCTGAGGCTACAACGTACCGGCCGTTCACTTTACCGAACCCGGTCACGATGCCGTCGGCGGGTATATCTTTTTTATCCAGTCCGAAAGCGGTAGTGCGGTGCGTCACAAACATCCCGATTTCAGTGAAAGTGCCTTTATCGAAGAAATATTCAATACGTTCGCGGGCCGTCCACTGGCCGCCCTTATGCCTTTTTTCGAGCGCATCCGGTGCGGTCTCCGCAATTTTCTTACGTTTCTTTTCGTATTCCTCTAACAATTCTTTTGTCGTCGCCATGCAATTCCTTCCTCTCAATTTTTATTGATATTTTTGTCGATATTAATCAGGTGCCAAAGGCGCCTGAGTTCTACGCTTGATGAAAAACAAAATAGTGTCTAGCGCAGCCCTATTTTCTGCCGGACTTCCTGCATTGTCGCCTGCGCGATAACGCGGGCGCGCTTTGCGCCGTCTTCCAGTATACCTCTCACGTATCCCGGTTTGGCTGCATATTCAACGCGCTTTGCCCGGATTGGAGCCAGCGCCTGGTTCATGTTCTTCGCCAATAATTTCTTGCAATCCACGCAGCCGATTCCTGCTTTTCGGCACTCCGTGCCGATGTTTTCTACTTCGGACGGCGTGAAATATTTGTGCAGTGTATAGATGTTGCAGATTTCCGGATGGCCGGGGTCTTTGCGGAATTTGCGCTCCGGGTCAGTTACCGCGGTCATGATGCGGGCGCTGGTTTCCTCTGCTGTGTGTGCGACATCGATCGCCGAACCTTCTTCGGATTTGCTCATCTTACTTTTGCCGGTCAGGGAGGGGATGGTGGGGAAATTGGTCAGCACGCCTTTCGGCTCCGGGAAAGTCTCCCCGAATTGGCCGTTAAAGCGGCGGGTAATTTCTCTGGCCAGTTCGATGTGCGGCAGCTGGTCTTCACCCACCGGAATCACTTCCGCTTTGTATAAGACAATATCCGCGGTCATCAACACGGGGTAGCCGACCAGCCCGTAGTTGATATTATCCGGTTGGGCCTTGGCTTTTTCTTTAAAAGTGGGCACTCTCAGCAGCCAGCTTAGCGGGGTTAACATCCCCAGGTAAGTTTGCAGTTCAGTTACTTCCGGCACCTGTGATTGCACGAAGATGATGCTTTTTTGCGGGTCGAGACCGGCCGCCAGCCAATCGAGCGCCAGGTCATTGATATACCCCTGGATCTTATGGGTATCCTGCAGCGTGGTGAGGGCGTGAATATCGACAATGCAGTAGACGCAGTCGTATTCCTCTTGCAACTTTACATAATTATCAATTGCCCCCAGCAGATTACCGATGTGCTGCCTGGCCGTGGGACGGGCGCCGGAAAATACACGTTTCTTCATTTTTAAAACTTACCTCAATATGAAAACTCTAGCACAAACAGGGGTAAAGGGACAAGAAAAGGAGAATGCGTTATTTCGGACGAAGCGCGTCAATCTCAGGGTGGGGGAGTCTCGTAGGGTGGGTATAGTCGAGTAGTATTCGAGACGAAGCTCACCATGTTGTTTTCTGGCAGCTGATCCCTTATTAATTTGACATCCAAGGCTATCATGGCTATATTAATAGTATGTATAGCCAAAAAGAGGATTGTTATGACTACTGTACCCAAAAGACCGAGATATTTTCTGGATATAGACCCTGTTGTGCGCAATCGTGTTAAAGTCCTTGCCGCATTAAAGGGCAAGACCATGAAAGAATGGCTGACAGAAGCAATTATCGCCAAGTTGGAAGAGGATATCGACGCAGCTGAAGGTCTGGCTTCTTTAGGTGATATAGAAGGTTCAATGCCACTGGATGCCTATTTAAAATCGAGACAAAATAAAGCAAATAAATCTAAATAATGTATAAAATCGAACTTCGGCGGCTGGCGCAGCGCACGCTTGATAAACTCCCGAAACACGATTACGAGGCCGTTTTAATTGCTGTCAAAGCTTTGGGGGAATCCCCCAGGCCAAGAGGCGTCGAGAAAATAAAAAGCGCGGGATTATGGCGGGTCAGACAGGGTGATTATCGAGTCATTTACAGCATCGATGACAGCCAGCGGCTTGTTATCATCGTTCGCATCGGAAATCGAAAAGAAATATACAGGTCGCTATAAATAACCAATTTTAATATTCGAATTTGTTTGGTTTTTGGTTATTGTTAGTTGGTTATTTCCCCGCAGGGTCTACATCCTATCCGGCGCGTTCATCCCCATCAGGTGCAGCGTCTTTGCCAGCACTGTTTTACTGGCGATTACCAATTTCATCCGTGCCTTGGTCAGTGCTTCATCATCGGTGACTACGCGGCAATCTTTGTAGAACGCGTGGAATGTGTTGGCCAGCTCCTGCGCGTAATACGCGAGGTGATGGGGTTCCAGCGCAATCGAGGCCATTTCGATCAGTTCCGGGAAATGCAGCAGTTTGCGTATTAGCGTCAGTTCGGTTTCGGTCGTCAGCAGGCTGGTATCGCCGTCCGCGAAGTCGATTTTCTTCTCATCTACCAGCCGCATGATGCTGGCAATGCGGGCGTGCGCATACTGGACATAATAGACCGGATTTTCCTGCGATTGTTTCTTGGCCAACTCCAGGTCGAAGTCCATCTGGCTGCTGGCGCTGCGGGCCAGGAAGAAGAAGCGGCATGCATCGACGCCGACCTCCTCCATCACTTCCTCCAGCGTGATCAGGTCGCCGGTGCGTTTCGAGACGCGCACCAGTTCGCCGCCGCGCTTCAAAGTGACCATCTGGTGGATGATTATCTGTAACTGTTCCGGGTCGATTCCCAGCGCTGCCACGACCGCTTTCATGCGCGGGACATGCCCCTGGTGGTCGGCGCCCCAGATATCGATGACTTTTTCAAAATGCCGTTCGATGAATTTATTGTAGTGATACGCAATATCGGTGGCGAAATAGGTCGGTGCGCCGTTGCTGCGCACTACTACGTTGTCTTTGTCTTCACCTAAATTGGTGGAAACAAACCAGGTTGCGCCCTCTTTTTCGGCCAGGTTGCCGCCTTTTCGCAATATTGCCATGACTTTATCGTACTGGCCGTTTTCATAGAGGCTTTGTTCGCGGAACCAGACATCGAATTCCACCCGTAATTGCGTCAGGTCTTTCTTGATCTTGTCTTTGACCTTGCCGATGCCGATATCGCCTAATTGTTTGAGCGCTTCTGTTTCAGAGAGCTTTTGGAATTTGTCGCCTTGCTCGGCGATGATCTCCTGGGCGAGGACAACCATGTAATTGCCCATGTAGCCGTTTTCCGGCACTTCCGCTTTTACGCCGAGGGCCTGCAGGTAGCGGGCCAATAGCGAACGCCGGAAGATATCCATTTGATTCCCGGCATCATTGAAATAATATTCTTTTTCGACATTGTAGCCGCTGGCAGCCAGAATATTGACCAGTGCGCTGCCCAGAATGGCGCCGCGGCCGTGCCCCACATGCAGCGGGCCGGTAGGATTGATGCTGACAAATTCCACCTGGACCTTTTTGCCCTGTCCCATGTTATTGTTACCAAAGGTTTCACCATCTTTGAGGATATTGTCGACCTGGCGGTTCAGCCAGCTGTTTTTCAGCGTGAAATTGATAAACCCGGGCTGCGCGGCGACGGCGCTCTCGATTTCGTCTGTCTCAGGCATCAAAGCTACCAGTTCGTTAGCAATCATCATGGGATTAGCTCTGGCGATTCTGGAGAGTTTCAAGGGGAAATTGGAGGCATAATCGCCGTGTTCCGCCTTTTGCGGACGCTCGATGGTGATCTCCGGCAGTTCGACGGATGGCAATTTGCCTTCTTTTTGTGCTTTCTTGGCCGCTTCGGTCAGTAAATTGATTATTATTTCTCTCAGCATATTTCGTACCTGTTTGAATTCGTTTATTTAGACCTTGATTATAACATAATGGCGGTGCCTGAAGCTAATTAACGAGCGGTCAGTAATCAGCGGTCAGCTTTTAGAAGAGTCAAGATTCAATAAACAAGTCTCAAGAATCGATACTTAACATAAATGAGGAAAATAGTGGCACAGGCGTCCCTGCCTGTGAGGTTTGCGTTATACCATGTGAGTTTCTGGCCAAGAAATGTCATCCTCTCTCCATTTTAGGCTGGAGGCCGCAGCCGGAAGTACTTTACGGAGCTATTCGAAGTAAACGCAGAGAGATTGAGTGAGAGTTTTTTAATTGAGTCTAAGCGCATCATCATCTGGATACCGACCTTCGCCGGTAAGGAAATGGCTGGGATTGCAGGTTTTGATTTGAATTTCCCCCATTTTCAGGAGGACAAGGTTTAGGATTTCGAAATTAGATATTATATTTTGTTTGACATTTGGATTTTGGAATTTGGTATTTATCCCCTTCAACTTAATTCTTCGATCTGGTTCGTCCACACCCTTGCCAGTTCTTTCACCAGCGGGGCATGTTCCGGATTCGTCAGCCGGCGGTCTTTGGCGAAGAGTCTTTC
>PMBW01000348.1 GCA_003153075.1 Dehalococcoidia bacterium
CGGGCCAGTTCATGAATAGCGGTCACGGCATACTGGGTCTCTTCACCCGGCATGGCGCAGCCGCCGTATTTCTCCGGCACGGTGCAGCCGAAGACACCGATATCGGCCAGACCTTTAATGATATCATCGGGAATGCCGTTTTCCTTCTCATCGATTTCTCTTGAGCGGGGCGCGACGTTCTTTTCGCAATATTCCCGCACGGCTCTCTTAAAAAGTTCATGTTCCTTGGATAATCTATATTCCATCTACTAATCTCCTAATTTTTTTTATTTATTTAATAAAGGTTATTTCATCAGCGGTTTGCCGAGAACTGCTTCAAAGAGTTCGTCATCGACCAGGTGCCCTTCGGCGATCATCCGGCGATATTTCAGGAAGTCAATAGTATCTTTACCGGTAATCTTCTTGGTATTGAACGCGGTAAAGCCGAGGAAGGCTTCGCTGGACATGTTAACACCCAGCCAGAACAGATGGTCGTTCTTGTTCAGATCCCAGTAAAATTTCTTCTTCTGTCGGACGCCGGCGATGGATTTCATCAGGCAGTGCGGGAACAGGTTGGTGAAGGTCCAGAGAATCCTATTTACTTCCGCATCAAGCATCGCGAAATCATAGGTGCAGCTCTTGGCAAGTTCCTTCGCCTTGGTGGCATCAGGTCCGGTTACGCTCTCACCGTAGACAATTTCGCCATTATCGATCCATTTATCAGTGACAACCTGCGGATTCCGGATAAATTTGTCACCCTGCTTGAGGACGGGGATGACCTTACTGAGATAGTTCTTGCGCACCATCTTGTAGGCACTCCACATCTCGCAGGATACGCAGTTCCACATAGCGTCTTCGATTGTTAAAGCCCAGGGCAGGAAATCAGACGAGCCGCCGACCGGCGCGGAACCGTGACGCGGCCCGGCCTGGCCGAAAGTGGCCGTATCGGCCGAGACGGCGATATCGCACGCCCCGCCAATCTCCTGGCCGCCGGCAACACTCATGCCATTGATGCGGCGGATGACCGGTTTCTGACACATCAGGATGGAATCGACCATCTGATTAAAAAGGGTCATATATTCGGCATATTCAGTGGGTTTCTGGGAGTAATATTCCGAATATTCCTTGGTATTGCCGCCGGTGCAGAACGCAGCAGTACCGGCGCCGGTAAAAACCACCGCGACGACATTACGCGCTTCCTGCGCCCGCTGGAAACCGGCAATGACACCCTTCACCATTTCAGTAGTGTAAGAGTTGTACTGGGCCGGATTATTCAGCGTGATCCAGGCACTGGCCAGACCTTCTACCGGTTTTCCGGTCGGGTCTAAAATTGGTTTCTCTTCATACATTGTGCACGGCGCGGTAGTGCCGAAATGCTCCATACCCCACAGGTTATGGTCTTTGACTCCACCTTCCCTCGGTATCCAACTTAACGACATTTCATTCCTCCATTTTTAATTTAGTTTTATTAAGTTAAAAGTCGGGAGTTAGTACGATCCTTTTTTCCGTTTTCCCTTTATGGACTTCTTCAAATGCTGCCTGAATCTGACTCATGGGACGCGTTTCCACGAAAGGCTCGATTTCGATCTTCTTTTCCAGTACCATCTTGAGCACTTCCGGATAATATTTCGGCAAGCATCCCCAGGTGCCGCGGATATCGGCATCGAATGCCATCAGACGCGACATCATGTATTCATTCTTCTGCATACCGTATCCGGCGATTACCAGGACACCGACATAGGAAAGCAGCTCTAACGCGATTGCCTGGCCTTCGCCCGTGCCGGTCCATTCAAAGATCTTCCAGCCGACATTGCTCGGCAGACCCTTTTCTTTGCAATAAGCGCGGAATTCATCACGGACAGCTTTGACGTCTTTTCCCTGGCTGCTGATAACTTTGGTGGCACCGTAATGCAGCGATTTCTCAAGTTTGACCGGATTGCGTGCGATGCCGATGATCTCTTTGGCACCGAGCGCCTTGATAATCTGCGTGGCATAGATACCGACACCGCCGGTAGCGCCGATGATTATGCAGAGATCACCCGGTTTAACCTCGCCGCGCATGGCTCCCTGATAAGGGGAGGTGACGGCGTCAGCAATAACCGCGAGGTGAGACAGCGCAAAACCATTCCTGTTCCCTACCGCGCACAGGTCGGCAGCAGGAACCACAATGTGGCTGGAGAATCCACCGTAGATTCCCATGCTGTTACCGGGCATTTTCTGAGCCAGGCAACGGTTACCCCGCCCACTGGCACAAATGGCACAATGGTTACAGGGCATGACCGCCGGGACAATAACCTCTTTCCCGATCCAATTACTTTCACCGGCGACGACGGTGCCGGAGATTTCATGGCCCAGGGTGAGCGGCGGTTTGGTGATGGTAGGCACACCATCATAAAAATACCCAAGGTCGGTGTGGCATATTCCGCAACCGGCGATTTCGACCAATACCTCTCCGGGTTTTAGCTCCGGTACATCAAGACTGACTCTGGCAAGTGTCCCCGGTACTGTCATTTGCCAGGTTTCGATTTTACTGGGCTTTGCCATCTTTGCTCCTCCTTTTTTAATTTATAAATATAATTATTCAGTACAATCCAGCGCTCAGGCTGTTTTTAATTCTTTGAGTTTCGCAGTCAGCGCAGGCAGGACTTCTTTATAATCCGCTACGAGCCCAAGCTGGGCGACGTTGAAAATATTCGCCTCCTTATCCTTATTTATCGCGACAATGCATTTCGACCCCAAGCAGCCGGTGATATGCGCCATCGCGCCGGAAATACCCACCGCGATGTACACTTTCGGACTGACCACCTTACCGCTCTGGCCGACCTGGAGCCCCGCGGGAGTCCAGCCTTCGTCACAAACAGGCCGTGTGGCGCCGACCGCGCCGCCGAGAACACGCGCCAGTTCCTTGACCATCTCGAAGTTCTGCTTACTGCCGATACCGCGTCCGCCGCTAACCACGACTTCGGCATCTTCCAGCTTCACTCCTTCGACTTCTTCTTTAATCCTTTCGACGACCTTGATTTTCATCACAGCGGGGTCGATCTTATCTTCGATCTTGACCACCTTACCCTGGCGGGAATCGTTACGCTCAACCGCAGGTAAAGTCTTCGGTCTGACAGTGGCCATTTGCGGGCGGGCAGCCTTCGCCACCATAGTAGCGCGGGCATTACCGCCGTATACCGGCCTGGTCGAAACCAGGAATTTGCTTGCCGGGTCAATCGCTAAAGCCAGACAATCCATAGCCAGGCCACCGCCCAAACGGCCGTTGAGGCGCGGGGCCAGATCGCAGCCGATATCCGTATGGCCGAAGAGCATCACCGCAGGCAGCGCTTTACGGCACAGATTAGCCGCGGCCTGAGTGTAGGCATCGGAGTTATAAGCATCGAAAATACTGTCTTCCGCCTCATAAACAGTGTCTGCCCCATACGCAATCGCTTCCTGACCAAGGCCGGCGCTCTTGCTGCCCAGTAATAAAATACTTAAATCCTCGCCTAATTCATTGGCCAGCTTTCTGCCGGCGCCGAGGAGTTCTATCGTAACTGGCGCTAATTTTCCGTCAACTGTTTCACCGCAAACCAGAACACCTTTATACGTCTCCATCAAATATCCTCCCTTCTTTTCTCATCAAACAAGCTTAACGATCCGGGCTGCTAAAGCGCCGGCTGCTTCCGCCGGAGTAGCGCCGGTAATCATCTCGCACTCACTCTTGCGGGTGGGCACAGAAAGTCCGGTAACTTCAGTGTGCGAATTAGCTTTGTCCAGCATCGCGGCTTCAGCCCCGATATCCGCTGCTTTCCAGGTCGGTATCACCTTGCGGCGCGCCATCATCAGGCCCATACCGCCCGGCAGGCGGGGGAGACCGATCTCGCTACTGACCGTAATCAGACTGGGCATCGGCGCTTCCAGCACTTCAAAGCCGTCTTTGACGATTCTTTTCACCTTAAGGGCTGCACCTGCCACTTCGATATTGCAAGCCAATGTAATGATGGGAATTCCTAACATTTCGCCCAGGATGGAACCAACCTGACCGGCGCCCCAGTCCGCGGCTTGCCGTCCGCAGAGCACCAGATCGTACGCGCCGATCTTCTTGATGGCTTTACTCAGCACATAGGCCGTGCCGAAGCTGTCCAGATTTTCGAAGGCATCATCCTGCAGGACGAAACCGTCGTCAGCGCCCATCGACAGGGTATGCCGAACGACATCGGCGGCTTTGGCCGAGCCCATGCTGATAACAGTTATTTTCCCCTTGTTTTTATCCTTGAGACGACAGGCGGCCTCGACCGCGCGCTCATCAAAGACACTGATCACCGGCGGCACACCGGGGGGAGGAACAACCTTTTTTGTTTCCGGGTCGATCTTGAATTTGGCCGGAGGTATTTCCGGGTCAAGTACCTGTTTTACACAAACAATAGTATGCATGCAATTTCCCTCCAAATTAAGACTGTTTCATTGCGGCTTCGACGATTTCCACAAGGTCGACGGCCTTCAATTTACTCTGAATACCCTTGTGTTCGATGCTTTCCTCGAACATCTGCAGGCAATACGGGCAGGCGGTGACAACGGTATCCGCCCCGGTCTTAAGCGCATCTTCCAGACGCATGTGACTGATCTTGGTAGTGCCGGGCTGTTCTTCGATCCACATCAGGCCGCC
>PMBW01000294.1 GCA_003153075.1 Dehalococcoidia bacterium
TTCTCCGGGTGTTCCATAATAATCGCCATGAAATAAATAGGAATGACGACGGGTATTGTAACCAGAGCGGACATCTGTTGACCTTCACGGGCGGTGGGGCTGATGGAACCCATGCCGGCCATAATTACGGCCATAAGCAGATAACCGAGAACAAAATAAATAATCGCCAGGATCATGAATTCCGGACCGATCTGCAGGGAGCCAAGGATATTCCCGAAAGACGCAGCCGCAATTTTCACCAGGAAATTGGCAGAAATCAGCCAGATAATAATCTGCACCAGACCGGCCGCGCCCAGACCGAGGACTTTGCCGGCTAGCAATTGTCTGGACGAAACGGAAGATAACAGAATCTCCATAACACGATTTTCTTTTTCTTCCCCCAGGCCCTGCAGCAGGTAACCGGATGAGGTGAAAATAGCCATCATCAGTAAAATACTGAAAATATAAGGTAGGATAAAAGCGGTAATGCCACCCTGCCTTGTGGCCGGCGCTCCAGAGGCTGTCAATGTGGTGCTAGAGATGTTTAACGGGTATTTCGCACGCGTAATAACGTCTGCAGAATTACCTTTAAGCAGATTCGTTAAAAGGAAATCCCTGATCACGGTCTGTGTGTCCATGCCGGGTGCCAGTTCGTTGGAAAGGGTGTATCGCCGGATTACGCCGGAGGAGATATAGTCAGGAGAAATAATGAAATATTCTTTAACCTTTTTAGCGAGTAATGCGGTTTTGGCGGCCTCTTCCGTGTCAAAGGGAACGAGTTCGGTTTTATCCTCGCTAATAGTTTGTATGAAAATACCGGTTTTATCGACGTAGCCGATCTTTGATACCGTCGTGGAAGGAGTTATCATACCCGGAATTATCTGGGCGGCCAATAAACCCAGTAGCGCCAGTAAAGGGAAGGCGAGGGTAAGAATAACAAAGGCCTTTCTTCTGACAGTATTTAAAAATTCGTGTTTGACCAGTATCAGCGTTTTATTCACGTTCGTCCCCGGCAACTTTAATGAAGATTTCTGTTAATGAAGGCATGGACAGTTCAAAACGGTTGATGACGATACCTTTTTTCACCAGGCGCTCGAGAACCATTTGCGGGGTGGTCTTAGCATCCAGTTTCAATTCCAGCGCTCCATTATGCGGGGCGACCCCGGTGACGCCCTCGATCGTTCCTATGTCGCCCGATGTTTCTACGAGAACGGCATTATTCCGGTATTTGGATTTGACTTCAATCAGATTACCGTAAAGAACAGTGCGCCCTTTGTTAATCATCAGCAGACGGTCGCATAATTCCTCGATGTCGTTCATCAGGTGGGTGCTCATGATGATGGTTTTACCGCGGGATTTCAATTCACGGATAATATCTTTGAGCAGCTGGGTATTGACCGGATCCAAACCGGAAAACGGTTCATCCAGAATGATGAGGTCCGGTTCATGGATGGTAGTGATGATGACCTGGACAATCTGGCTCATGCCGCGGCTGAGCTCTTCAATACGTTTATTCTGGTGCGGCAAGAGGTCGGCTCTTTTCAGCATTTCCTCACCGCGTTTGCGGGCAAGCTGTTTATCGACACCTTTGAGAGAGGCGAAATAAATAATGGTGTCCATGACACTCATTTTTTTATAGAGGCCTCTTTCCTCCGGCAAATAGCCGATCTTGTTCTTGCTGCCGTCATTCAGCTTTTCCCCCATGATCTTGATCTCACCGGAATCCGGTTTAATGATATCCATCATCATACGGATGGTGGTGGTTTTGCCTGCGCCATTGGGGCCGATCAAGCCGAATATTTCTCCCTTGTTGACGTCAAAGGACACGTTGTTAACTGCGGCACGGTTACCGTAGGCTTTTAGAATCTGTTTTACTTCAATTGAAAACATATTTTTCACCTGCCTAAAATCAATACGTATTATAGCACATGCGCACAAATCGGCGATTTTCATGTAGTTGAAGTGGCGGGTTAGATGTGCTTTATCTGTTTCTATTTGATATACAACTTGAGTCTGTGTTAAAGTACATTTAATTGAATATCGAGCTTGCTCTTCGAGTTGACATACCTGAACGGTAAATGGTGTGTCAACCGGTGGACTTCTGTTGAAGTCCCGAGGGCGTTGCCAGAAATGGCAATACCTCCCGTGTTTGGAAAGGAGAGAATGATGAATAATTATTTGTATTCAGGCACCTCCTTGCGGGGTGCTTTTTTATTATATAGAAATGAATGAATAAAAGGAGAAAACGTGAGATTAAATAGATTAAATAATCCTATGCTAAAGGGCCTTCTTACTATTACGGTTTTATTCGGTCTGCTGGCTTCACTTGCGGGCTGCAGCTCGACTGCATCCGCCACGACGGCTAAATTAACAACCACAACAACCACCACGACCACAACCGTCCCTCAGCCTGCTAATCCGCAATTAATCCTGTCCAGTACTACCAGCACACGGGATTCAGGACTAATGGATGTGTTGCTGCCGTTGTTCCAGCAGCAAACCGGCTATGTGGTTAAACCGATATACAACGGTTCCGGCGCGGCGATGACTTTAGGACAACAGGGCAATGCCGATGTCTTACTGGTACACTCTCCGGCAGCAGAAGTAACCTTTATGCAGGGCGGCTACGGTATCAACCGGACACTTATTATGCACAATGATTTCATCCTGATGGGGCCGCCGTCCGATCCGGCAGGGATATCGGGCATGACCAGCGCTGTCGATGCCTTCAAGAAAATAGCGGCATCCGGAGCAAAATTTTACAGCCGCGGCGATAATTCCGGCACGGATGCCATGGACAAGAGCATTTTTAGTAAAGCCGGTGTCACCGTAAAAGACGGCGCGACAACCAATCCATCCTGGTATATTGAGGGCGGGGCAGGCACCGGTATGCTGGATCTACTTCGTGTCGCTTCTGAAAAGGGCGGCTATATCCTGACTGACCGGGCAACCTACGTGGCTAATCAGAAAGTTTTAACTCTAAATATCATGGTGCAGGGAGACCCCCTTTTATTAAATATCTACCATGTTATCCAGGTAAACCCGGCCAAATTCCCGAATGTGAATACAGCCGGCGCGAAGGCATTTTCCGATTTTATGGTTTCCCCGGCCACACAGAAAGTAATCAGCCAATACGGTATTACACAATACGGCCAGGCTCTTTTCTTCCCGGATGCAGGTAAAACAGAGGCACAGCTGGGCAGTCAGTAATTTCATTTAACGTAACGATGCAGCTCTCGGCTTTGTCTCTGTGAAAAGCTGAGAGCTGTTCTTTTTTATTGACAAGCATAGGTATTTCTGCGAATATTGCCTGAGATTACATTGACCCGGTGTATTTATGGAAATAATAATTGACGGAATCAAACAGGCGTTCCTGCTTTTAATCCACGGCGACAAGCAGATGCTGCAAATTGCCTGGTTATCGCTGGTGGTTTCCGGCGCCGCCACTTTATTGAGCCTGTTGATCGGTATTCCGTTGGGGAGTGTTCTGGGGCTCACCAAATTCCCCGGACGGCGGATCATTGTCAGTCTGGTCAATACCGGCATGGGCGCGCCGCCGGTAGTGGTGGGTTTGATTGTCAGTATTTTCTTATGGCGGCAAGGATTGCTGGGTTTTTTACGTCTGATGTATTCCCCCGGCGCAATGATTATCGCCCAGGTGATCATCGCCTTCCCGATTGTGGCCGGGTTCACGTTGGCGGCGGTGCAGCAACTAGATCCAAAATTGAGGCTGCAAATTACGGCGTTGGGTGTTTCCAAAGTACAGATGGTCTGGCAATTATTGCTGGAGGCGCGGTTACCGCTGCTGGCGGCGGTGATGGCCGGTTTCGGGGCGGTAATTTCGGAAGTGGGCGCTTCGATGATGGTGGGCGGGAATATTACCGGGCAGACCAGGGTGATGACGACGGCGATAGTGGGGGAAAACAGCAAGGGTAATTTTGCTTTAGCGATAGCGCTCAGCGTGATCTTAATGGTGTTAATCTACCTCGTAACACTGACGCTGACGATGATCCAGCAAAGGAACAAGGTGCGATGAACCAAACGCCTGCATTATCATCACGTTACGCGTTAGAAGCCAGTAACGTATCGGTTATTCTGGGCGGGAAAAAAGTGCTGGAAATACCTTCATTAGAGGTATTTCCCAACGAGGTGCTGGTGGTGATCGGGCCCAACGGCTCAGGGAAAACCACTCTCCTTTTAACCCTGGCGATGCTGCTAAAACCGGCCACCGGCATGATCGCATATCAAGGTCAATCCAGCGGTAATAATGCCGCATTACTAGAGCTGCGGCGGAAGCTAGCAGTGGTTTTTCAGGAACCGCTGCTGCTGAACACGACAGTGTGGAACAATATCACGCTGGGTTTGCGGGCGCGGAAATTACCGGCGGAAGAAATAAAAGCCCGAACGGAGAAGTGGCTGGCGCGTTTCGGTATTGCCGCGCTGGCGCAAAGACAGGCTAAGACGCTCTCCGGGGGCGAAGCAAAACGGGCTAGTCTGGCACGCGCTTTCGCACTGCAGCCGGATGTGCTTTTTCTCGATGAGCCTTTCAACGGTGTGGATAGTCCCACCAGGCAGGCGCTGATGGAGGACTTCGGCAGCGTTTTGCGGGAAACCAATGTCACAACCATAATGGTAACCCACGAACGCAGTGAAGCTCTAATGACGGCGCACCGCGTGGTAGTGCTGATCAACGGGCGCATCCGCCAGATCGGCACACCGCAACAGGTATTCTCCAATCCGGTGGATGAAGAAATTGCTAATTTTGTGGAAGCAGGAAATATAATGCACGGCGTGGTAAGCTCACAAACCCAGGGACAGGCTCTGGTGGATGTCGAGGGGGTGCAGTTCGACATTGTTTCCAATCTAGCCGCCGGGACAAAAACGACGATGTTTTTGCATGACGATGATATTACAATATCGCTGCCTACTGTACAGACACAATTGAGCAGCGCGCGCAATCATTTTACCGGTAAAGTGACCAAGTTTTTCCCCACCGGTTCGCAGATCAGGGTAACGGTGGATTGCGGCATTCCGCTGGTTGCATTAATTACCCGGCGTTCATGGGAAGAACTGGGTTTGAAGATTGGCGATACGGTGATTATTACTTTCAAGGCTTCTTCAATTCACCTGATAACGAAGTAAAAAAGAAAGAGGCAAATTCCCCTGTTTATAGCTAGAAATATCGATTAATTGACACTTTGATGTTTTGATGATATTGTACAATTCAGAGGTGTAAAATGGCTGAGGTAAAAGACAATTTTAAAAGAACAACGATAAGCCTGCGTCCGGAAGAATATGAAACCCTAAGGTTCATAGCTTTTAAGAAAAAAACGTCAGTGGCCGGGATTGTGCGGGAATTGATATATGAGTGTCTGGAGGAAGAGGAAGATATCCGGGAAGGAATGAAGGCTCTCGAAGAAAAGGGGAATGCGATGGACTGGGGGACCTTTAAAAAGGAATACCTTGGTCTATAGAATACAAATTATCCATGCCGCTCAGAAACAGATTNNGCAAATATACCTAGACCGGTGGGATGTAAAAAGTTGAGAGGGATTGAACTCTGGCGATTCAGACTGGGACGTTACCGCGTGATCTATCAAATAGATGATACAAACCAGATGGTCACAGTAGTGAGAGTAGCCTTAAGGCAAGAGGATACATACCGGGGTTTATAATAATGGTGTTTAAATAATTACAAAAGGCACAGCATTTTCGCTGTGCCTTTTTTGTTAAGGTAGAGCTCTTTCCCTTCGAGAGCTCAATCACTCTTGACAAACAGGTATTCCCGGTATATAATTCAGGTAAAGTTACATGAAAAGTTATAGGAAATATTTCGTGAAATGTTACGTATTACTGAACTAGCCAGAAAAACCGGAGCATCCGTCGATGAAGTGCATTATTTGGAGAAGAAGGGATTTATCCAATCCTTGAAATCCAGGCTGACAGCGCGGGAAGTGAGGCATTTTCAGGATACAGATGTCCGTAAAGTAGAATTAATAATAAAATACCGCCGCCAGGGCTTTACCTGGGATGTTGCCTTTCAAAAAGCTGAACAGGAGCTGAATAATCCCACACTTTTCGACCGTGGGTAAAAAAAGATAATTCCGGAACAATGTAACAGGAGGTGGTTTATGGCTAAAGTAACACTTCACACCGGACCAGGCGTTTTTGAGGTACTGGCGCATGTTTGTCGGAATCCATCTGAGGCTCTGAAACAGTTTGTTGAAAACGCGGCGGACGCCATCGAGCAGGCGAAAACTGAAGAAGGGCAAATCCTGATCAAGCTGACCTACCAGCCGGAGCTGAACGGACTGGGGGCACACGCGCTGCAGAGTATTACCGTCGAGGATAACGGAACAGGCATCAACCCCGAAAAAATGAAGCAGGTGCTGCAGCAGATCGGCGATTCGGAAAAATTGCACCTGGCGTTAAGAGGGGAGCAAGGCATCGGGTTATTGGCTTTTGCGCTGATCGCCGAGGAATTGCACCTTACTTCCACAGCAGAAGAGGGGCAGTCCTCCAGCTGCCTGGTTTTGAAACGGCAGTGGTTGAAAAAAGGGCACGCGGAAATAATACAAAAATGCCGCGAGCATGAGCATACCCACCGCGGCACGATCGTCCACCTGGAAGGAATTTTACCGGAAATTGCCGTTCAGCTTTCGAAAGACCGTATTAAAGAATACCTGGGGCAGCAGTTTGCCAGCGACCTGCGCACAAACATGTACGCAATGTCCATTTCAGACAACCACACGTTTGAGCCGATCCATCCGCAGCGATTTCGCGGGGTGAAGGTGATGTCTACCAATTTCCATATGCCGAAAGCCGGTTCGGCCTACATCGAGCTTTATGTGTTGCCGTGGGAGATGGCGGATGCCTCGATCAACCTGTACGGCCGGGGCGGCACACGGATCTGTTCGCT
>PMBW01000072.1 GCA_003153075.1 Dehalococcoidia bacterium
CGCGGCAGCATTGACAGCGCTGCGACGGCAATGGTCAGGACGCCGAATCCAATCAGGATCAGCGATACATTATGCCAGGCCGCGGTCTGGTGGGCTACCGCGTAAAGCCTGAGGACGCCAAAGATGCCGATATTCAACAATACCGCACTCAACAGCACGCTGATAACGGAGGGGGCTTTGGCGTGCGCCTGGGGCAACCAGGTATGGAACGGTACGATGCCGGCTTTGGCGGCAAACCCGATAAATATGAAGACAAAAGCAAAGGTGAAAAGACGGGGAGACATCGACGCGGCCTGCTGCATCAGTTCATCCCAGTTCAGGGTCCCGGCGCCGGTTGCCTGTTTGGTCAGCGCGAAAAGAATAATCAACCCGATGATCGAGAAAAGCATGGCGGTCGAAGCGGTAAAGACATATTTCAGAGCCGCTACGATGTTTTCTTTGGCATTCAAGGTTACGATCAATACAGCGGACAGGATCGTGGTTAGTTCCAGGAATATCCAGAAAAGCGCCAGGTTATTACAATAGAAAGCAAATATGACGACGAGTAGCAACAGATTGTAAGCCGCGTAGAAAAGCCTTAATTCCCGCACTTCGATCTCGCCGGACTCGACCAGACGGCGGACATAACCGCGCGCATAAAATGACGAGAGCAGGAAAATGCCGCAGCTGATCAGCGTTCCGTAGACCGCCAAATTGTCGATCATCAGGTAGCGGCTGAAGAAAAATGACGGCTGCGGGATATATATCAATGAGCCTATGCTGAGAATCAGAAATATTAGTGACTGGGCAATTGCCAGGGTGTTCAGGTAATCGGCGCGTTTGGCGGGCGTGGAAAACCGCAATAACATGAAGCCCATGATCACCAATCCGGATATTACATAAGCCAGTAACATCTGTCCGACTACTCCTTAAACCACAGCGTGAAAGAATTTAACTTGTTATGAAATTCGTCGATACTGGTATCGATGCCGAAAGCCAGTACGGTGGCTAACACGATCAGCATTACCAAAT
Organism: Dehalococcoidia bacterium; assembly: GCA_003153075.1. The sequence goes on from PMBW01000072.1 coordinate 1,012, forward strand.
CGAGGATGATCAACAGTTCAATGATAAAGGGCAATTCGGCGACAAAAAGGCTGAAGAGCAGGACGCCGTTCTCCATTGTTAAATAGCCGAGGATCTTGGTGATCACCCGTTTGCGCGTGAAAATGACCATCATCCCCATCAAGGTCAGCGAAACGCCGATGACGGCACCGAAGAAGAACATGGTGTCTGAAGTTAACTCCGGCAAGAATTTGGAAAACGACCAGTAGACCAGGAAGATCATTGCCGTGCCGACCAGGATCGAACCGATGGGTGTCAGATACCGGAATTCCAGGTCGCGCTTGATCTGCATCGATTTTTGTATCCGCCGCATGACAAAGGGCACCAGAAAGGCTTTACTGGCAATGGTTAATATCGCCAGCAGTAAAAGGACGACGCTGTCGTTTTTCAGATATAGCACAAAAGCCGCCGCGGCGATAAACCAGGATTGCACGGAATATACGTTGAGGAGGGAAGAGAGCGTGCGCACGGTAATGATCAATGCTGCCGTCGCCAATACCAGCACGAATAAAATTTTAGTGATGTCATCCAGAACCGGTAAATTCATCATTTAATTAACTCGAACAAAATCGTTGAAAATGAGAAAAAGAACGCCAGCATAAACAAATTCGGCAGGCGGAACAGCCGCGACTTGGCGAACATCGATTCAAAAACACCGATCGCTACCGCCAGCACCATGCCTTTAGCAATAAATGTAACGGCGGAGATAACAACGCTTAACGGTCCCGGCGCCGATGTCAGACCCCAGGGAATCAATATATTGATCAGCACAGCCATTAAAATCGTTTGTTTGACGGCGTGCGACATTTCCATCATGGCCAGATCGGAGCCGGAATACTCCAGTATCATCGCTTCGTGGATCATCGTCAGTTCCAGGTGCGTTTCCGGATTGTCAACGGGGATACGGGCTGTCTCCACGATCAGGATAATGAACAACGATAAGGAGATGAGCAGCGTGGACGGATTGATAAATAGCGAAGAATTTAATGATGTAGTGAACATGTCGTAAAGGTTCGTGGTTTTCAACAATAAACCGAGCGCGGCAAAAACAATGATGATCACGGGCTCGATGACTGCAGAAACCGTCATCTCGCGGGAACTGCCCATCCCGCCGAAGGTGCTGCCCGCGTCTAGTCCGGCCAGCGCCATGAAAAACTTGGCAAAAACCAGCAGGTACAAAAAGAGAATTATACTGCCGAACCCGGCGATCTGGGTGGGAATATAGACCACCGGCACGCACAAAGACGCCACTACCACGCAAACGATATTGATATAAGGGGTGACCCTGATGATCAGCGATGTATTGTCGGAATAAACCCGCTCTTTTTTAAGTAGTTTGAGCAGTGAATAGTAGGTCTGCAATAAAGGCGGTCCCTGCCTGCCCTGGGTATATGCCTTCACTTTTTTGATCAGGCTGACAAATAAGGGCGAAATCAGGATGACAAAAGCGGTGTTCAGTAAAGCGTAGATAATAAAAGACATCTTAGATCAACCACCCCAGCGCCAGGATCAAGATAACCACGGCGATAAAAGAATAGAGGATATACGTGTCCAGGTCGACATCGTGCAGGTTAGAGATATAATTTGAGATTTTCATAACGAAATTGGCGGTGGGTAAATAGATCCTTTCCTCGAATAATTTAAAAGTCTGGATTTCAGCGGCGCCATCTTTAAAAATGCTTTTCCCGGCATCGTTAAAATTGCGTTCCGACTTTTTGCGGGTACGGTAAATAGGGCGGAAAATTGTCAGGATCGGCTCAGAGAAGCCGGAGGCGGTATATTCCATGTTGCTGTTCTGCGAATTGATTCCGCAGCCCCAGGTCTCGCTCTTGCGGGAGCTGCGGTTGCCAACCAGCCGCATTAAAAGCCAGACTAATGCCAGCGTGATCACCAGCGTCAAGCCGATGATCATCAGATTCGGGATGGGGAGCGTGTAGCCTTGCGATGAAAAAAGCTGGAACGAGAAAACCCCGAGTAACAAGCAGACCACGGCCAGGATCACCGGCGCGGCGATCATAGAAGGCGATACCTCTTTTGCCTTGCGGGCTTCTTCGGAACGCGGCGCGGCCAGGAAGATCAGTCCGAACGCTTTCACGAAACAGGCAGCAGCCAGCGCGCTGGTCAGCGCAAACAGCGATAATCCCAGGAACAACAATATTTTGAGGAAGGGATTACCGACGACAAATGACTGCAGAAAGGCCTGAAAAATCATCAATTCGCTGACAAAACCATTGAAAGGCGGCAACCCTGCGATCGATATCGCCCCAACGAGGAAGAGAATGCCTGTATACGGCATCACTTTGATCAGTCCGCCCATCTTTTCAATGTTGCGTGTGCCGGTAGCGTTGATCACCGAACCGGCGGTCAGGAACAACAGGCTCTTGAAAAGAGCATGATTGAGGGAGTGGAAAAGCGCGGCAATTAAAGCCAGCGTAGCCAGATCGGAGAAACCGTAGCTCTGGAAAATCAGGTAAAGCCCGATGCCGATGACGATAATCCCGATATTTTCAATACTGTGGTAGGCCAATAATTTTTTAATATCATGTTCTTTCAGCGCGTAGATAACGCCGAGTAGAGCGGAGAATGTCCCGAATACCAGGATCAGCACGCCCCACCAGCGGTCGGGGGTAAGCACAAAAACCAGGTAACGGACCAGCCCGTAGATCGCCACCTTGATCATCACCCCGGACATTAAAGCCGAGACGTTGGAAGGGCTGGCGGAATGGGCATAAGGCAGCCATTTGTGGAAGGGCATGATGCCGGCTTTGATCCCGAAACCGATGAAAAGCGAGAGGAAGACTACACCTTTAAAGACGGGAGAAACACCGGTCAGGGCGGCGATATCGAAAGAGCCGATGGCATGGTGAATGGCGATGAAGGCAAACATCAGGAAGACGGTGCTCAGTTGTGTCATCACAAAATAAAATAAAGCCGATTTGCGGGTATCGGGTTTTTCCCGCTCAAACAGCACCATAAAAAAGGAAGTGACCGACATGATCTCCCAGAAGAATAAGAAGGAGAAGGTGTTGTCCGAGGCGACGATTAACAACATGGAAACAATGAATAAGCTCATCATCGCTACCAGGAAGTTTTTGCCGGTGTTGGTGCCGTGGTGCTCGATATAGCCGAGGGAATAGAGACAGGCCACGCCCGATACCAGTGAGATGATCATCATGAAATAAGCTGCCAGGCGGTCGACGAAGAAGGAAAACCGCAAATCACCGGAGAGCTGGTAGAGATCCAGGGAGAAGGTGCTGTCACGCAGCACGATATTGAGTGAGAACGCCAGAAAAATGATGTTCGCGCAGAGCATTGCCCACAGACTGAAACGCCGGGCAACGGCAGAAGCCCCCGACGCAAAAACCAGCTGTGCCAGAGTAGTCCCAAGGAACACGCAAAGACCACAGACAAATAGCAAATTCATCATAATAATTGTCTTCGGCTACTGCTGTGGTCTGGACTTCGAAATATATTCAGTGACGTTTTGAAAAACGGCACGTTGTAATCTTGTTTTTATCATTTAACTTTCGGGGTAACTGAGGAGGGGAGGTAAAGAACCTTTGAGAACAAGTTCCGCGGACCCGCTGAGACCCTTCAAAATCATATCATATTAAACCAAGAGGGCGGATGTCAATGTTTGGGAGTGAACAATAATGAGTAATGAGTTGTGAGTTATGCGGAGGACAGAAACGGGATATTCACATGTACTTATTCAATGAGCATTATAATATCTCCAATTTCCATTTTCTCTAACACAAAAGGCTTGTGTATTATAGACCGGTGTGAAGAAAAGTAAAAGTTTGCTTAGTAATACTGTTTCATATATAATCTTTATAAAATTATCATGGTTATTGGAATATTACACTCAGGTATTGAATGAAAATGGAAATAAAATACTTTGTAAAAGCAAGTGACTTTCTATCTCATACAGCGGTCTTGCTGCAGCAGGACGAAGCCCGTTACGGCCTCATTTTAGGGATCGCGAAAAGGTTAGTTAAAGATACCCATGCTTACGGCAAGACTGCACCGTGGTTCTGTGTCGTAACCGATAGCCGGAAAATTGTCGCTGCAGCGATCAGGACGCCTCCGCATAATGTGTTGCTGGCCCAGTTTGCCGGTGATCCGGATAAGGTAGCGGCGTTTCTGGCAGATTCCATCTCGAAACGTTTGGAAATAATCCCCGGTGTCGTGGGAGATAAAATAATCGCGGAGCCGTTTGCGGAGTACTGGTGTGCCGGATACGGAATCCAAAATAAAGGGAAAATGGCAGAGAGAATCTACCGGCTGGATAAAATCAACAATGTGGCTTATGCTGCCGGTAAACTCCGGCCGGCAACCATGAATGATGAAGAAATGCTGGCAAAATGGATACGCGCATTTTATATTGATGTCTTCCACACGGTGAATTCCAGAAGACCTGTGGATGAAGTCACCTCTTTAGTGGAAAGAAAAGAAATATATGTATGGGAAGATAGCGTTCCCGTTTCTATGGCAGCCAGGACCAGGCCGACGGAAAACGGAATCAGCATCGGTTTAGTCTATACGCCCTTAGAACTCCGGCAAAAGGGATACGGCACATCCTGCGTGGTAGCCTTGTGTAAAGAATTGCTGGATTCCGGTTATAAATTCTGTTCGCTGTATGCGGATCTGGCAAATCCGATATCCAATTCCATATATAAGAAGATTGGGTTCCGGGAAGTCTGCGATTCGGTGGAGTATTCCTTTACAACGCCCATTTCCTGATCGCAACATGCAGTGCGGGCATTGCCCACCAATTATTTGTCTTATGGATTTTTATTCAACGGACTACCCCTCAACGAGTCTGTCTAATCACTTCTGGATTGCCGGGTCAAGCCCGACAATGACAAAAATCAATATTAGATTCCAGCCTATGGCAGAATGGACAGTGTATACATATCCCAAAACTGAACCCGAATATGTCACTTTTTTGGACTTGCCAAAAAAAACGATATAGTGTACAATCGCTACATGCTTAAATGCATACTTTTTTCTGATACTGGCCATAACTGAAACTGGAGGGGCATAAAAGTAGTAAAAACAAACTGAATAATCGTCGATTCCATATTTCCACCGCAGCCGAAGGATAAAGCCGTTCAGTAAAAAGAGTGTAAATTTTAAAATTTTAGGAGGAGAAATGACACTAGGAAAACAAGTTAACGAAACCGTGACAAAAATCCAGGATACCACCAGTAATCCGGCCCCGCTGGGCTTACTGGGATTCGGTATGACGACCGTGCTCCTGAATCTGCACAATGCCGGTTTTTACGCATTGAATACGATGATTTTGGGCATGGGTCTTTGTTACGGCGGTATCGCCCAGGTGATTGCCGGCATCCAGGAATGGAAAAAGGGAAATACCTTCGGGGCGACAGCATTCACTTCTTACGGCCTTTTCTGGCTCTCCCTGGTCGCATTATTAATGTTTCCGGGCACGGCCACTGATAAAACAGCGACCGCGTGCTACTTCTTTATGTGGGGTTTATTCACCCTGGTGATGTTCATCGGCACATTAAAGCTGAACAGAGCGTTACAGGTTGTTTTCGGCACGTTATTCGTTCTTTTCTTCCTGTTGATGATCCGCGATGCCGCTTTTACCAACGCGCTCGATTTTTCAAAGACGATCGGCAAAATTGCCGGATACGAGGGAATCATCTGCGGCGCATCCGCGGTCTACGCTGCTTTAGCCCAGGTTTTAAACGAAGTTTACGGCAAAGTAGTACTGCCGATCGGACCGGTTGTCGCCAAAGCATCTAAAAAATAACTAAATAATTTGCAATCAGTTAGCAGCCGCCAGAATCCTTGGGGAACTGGCGGCTGTTGTTTGCTGCGAGGCAATTTTTGCGTGTAGTGGAAAATAAAAAGAGAAGAAGTAAAAAGAAGGGTTGTTAAATGGCCCGGGTTAGTGGTAATATAAGAATATCAA
>PMBW01000320.1:0-651 GCA_003153075.1 Dehalococcoidia bacterium
AACTTGATTATTATTTCCGGTTTCTGACCGTTTATTATATAAGCCTTGTTGTTGTTTGCGCCTGTTTTGGGATAGTGATAGAATTGTCGTAATCAAACTGTCAAGCCCTGAATAATTTATGTGCGTGAGAGGAGAAAAACGAATGAGCAAATACAAGGTGTTAAAAGTATCTAAAGTAGTCGGTTCTGCCGCCGGTGTTGTCGGGCCGAGCATGTCGGAGAAAGAGGCCGCGGAATTTGCCAAGGTCAATGCCGAGCTGGTAGAAGTGGCGGAAACCGATAAAGCCGGTATACTGGCCGCAGCCAAAGAAGCCGATGTTATTTTCCTCGGCAGCGTCCCGATCACCCGTGCCTTGATGGAAGCGGCGCCGAAATGTATCGCGGTAATGTGCCAGAGTGTAGGTTACGACCCGATCGATGTGAAAGCCGCTACCGATCTGAACATCCTTGTCGTTAATCTCCCCTCCTTTGAGTGGTGTATCGAGGAAGTTTCCAACCACGCAATGACGCTGCTACTGGCCTGCGCCAAGCATTTAAAAATCCTGGATATGCTGGTCAGACAGGGACAATGGGCAGAAGCGAAGAAAGCCCAGAAACCGATGGGTTCGATCTACGGCCAAACCTTGGGGATTGTCGGCGCCGGCGCCATCGG
>PMBW01000320.1:720-4533 GCA_003153075.1 Dehalococcoidia bacterium
ATGAAGCCGACTGCATTCTTGATTAATACTTCCCGCGGCAAGGTTGTCAATGAACCTGACCTGATCAAGGCGCTGCAAGAAAAACGTATCGCGGGCGCCGGCCTGGATGTCTTTGAAACCGAACCGTTACCTAAAGATAACGGTTTAACCNNTCGCGCAGGAAGTAGGCAGGGTGTTATCCGGGAAATTACCGAAGAACGTGGTAAACAAGACTGTTACCCCCAGAGTCAAGCTGGTAAAAGAAAACTAAGCCGTGGCCAGTAGTTATAATATATGCGGGGAAAAAATAGACGGGTTTGTTCTTCGTCTCAATTCCATTTGTTTTGCGGATACGAGATGATAACGTAACGGCCTGAAAATAATACGTTAAGCGGTAAAGAGAGGAAAAGAGAAATGAAATACCGTAAGTTTGGCAAATTGGATTGGAAGGTATCTGCGCTGGGATTCGGCGCGATGCGGATGCCGGTGATCAATAACGAATTCCCGAATATCGATAAGCCGGAAGCAATCAAGATGATGCGCTACGCCATCGACCACGGTGTGAATTATATCGACACCGCCTATTTCTACCATAGAGGGAACAGTGAAATTGTGGTGGGTATGGCGCTGCAGGATGGCTATCGCGAAAAGGTGAAGGTAGCTACCAAGATGCCGTGCATCGAGGTTAAGGCTTCAAGTGATTTTGACAGGTTACTGAACGAACAATTAAAAAAGTTACAGATCGGGAAAATCGATTTTTATTTACTGCATGGTCTGAATGCGACCGAATGGTCCAAAGTTCGGGATCTGGGTGTATTGAAATGGGCAGAAGGGGCAATTGCGGACGGCCGTATCGGTCATCTGGGGTTCTCGTTCCACGACAGCTATGCAGTCTTTCAGGAAATAATTGATGCCTATGACAAATGGACGTTGTGCCAGATCCAATATAATTACATGGACGAGGAGACACAGGCAGGCACGAAGGGTTTAAAATATGCCTATAGCAAAGGATTGGCGGTGGTGGTGATGGAACCGGTCCGCGGCGGGCGCATTGCCAAACCGCCTGAAGCCGTTGCGAAAATATGGGCCGGCGCGCCCGTGCAAATGACGCCCGCGGAATGGGCATTGCGTTGGGTCTGGAATCACCCGGAAGTAAGTATAGTGCTCAGCGGCATGAGCAACATGGAACAGGTGATTGAAAATGTCAGTTATGCCGAGCATTCCCAACCGCACAACCTGACTGCGGAGGAGCTGGCGGTCGTTGCTCAGGCCAGAGATACCTATCTGGCGCTGGGGCCGGTATCCTGCACCGGTTGTAAGTATTGCATGCCTTGTCCGAATGGCGTAGACATCCCGCGCGTCTTTGAATTTTATAATGAGGCAATAATTTATAATACCGCGGCTCAGCAACGCAGGATGTACACCGGTGGTCGCGCAATTAAAGAAGAAGAACGCGGCGATAAATGCATCCAGTGTGAGATCTGCCTGGAAAAATGCCCGCAAAAATTGCAAATACCGGAATTATTGGAAAAAGCCCACGCATTCCTCACGGCGAAAGAGTAGATTTCCCGGAATTCGCATCGTAAAAACGGGCGTGTTGTTTAATCCTGTTGTCGGTCTACGTACGAAAACTGCCGGAAAACCGCTAAAACTGTATACTATTATAGTAGAGGATATTCAGGCTCGGAGAGTTGCTCGGTAATGATTGACACAAGAGTGAAAAAATGAACATTAAACTTTATCGCGTTGGATTGGTAGTCACTGCAGTAATCATGCTGGCAGCGGTATTGGCTGCGGTAAATTTCTCGACGCAATTAAGCTCCGCAAAGAACCAACTGACGTTTAGTGAGGAACAGTTACAAACCACAAAGACCGAACTTGGCACAACCGAAAATAACCTATCCTCGACACAAGACCAGTTAAAGACTACGGTTGATAACCTGACATTAACACAGAGTCAACTTACTTCGACCCGCAGCACACTTAGCTCCACACAGAATGATCTGAAATCCGCGCAGACTGATCTGAAATCCGCGCAAAACCAGGTCGCCGGTTTGCAGTCCAGCATGTCAGGATTGCAAACTAACCTGACAGAAGCCAGGGCGCAAGTAGACGATCTACAAACAAATTTAAACCGGCTGACATCTTCCTATGCGTATGTAGCCGCTGATCCGACATCTGCCGCGATGCAGGCATTTTTAAAGGCGGATACTACAGATTCGAAGCCTTATGTTGCAGGCAGCTATGTTTGCTGGAATTATGCTGCCGATGTCATCGCTAATGCAGCTAAACAACATATCCGCTGCGGTTTTGTTTATGTCGAATTTCCCGGTTCAGCGCATGCAGTTGTTGCCTTCAATACCACCGACAAGGGTTTGATTTACATCGAACCGCAATCGGATGAAGTGGTGCAGCTCAAGGTCGGTGTCCATTATTATCTGTCGATCATTCCGGCGCCGGGCTATCATTATGCGCAACCTAGCTATGACGATACTGTGAAGATATTTGATATCATCTGGTAGTTGCCGGAGAAGACCCGTGCCAAAAGATGATTGTTCATCGCTGTTGCCGATGTAGGAAGAAAAGCACAGCCTTTCCGGTACGTTTGAGCCATTGTCCCGCACAGACGCGTGTGTTATCGTTGCTATAACCGATACCGGCGCAGCAAAAAACCGATGGATAATCTAAGTTCTTCAAATTATGACCGTAAAGGCAATTCCAGATTTCCGAAGTGGATCATTGCTCTATTGTTTGTTTTCATTTTTTCCATTCTTGGCGCAGGAGTAAGTCTGTATCTTGGCACAATTATTCCTTTCTGGTTATTGTGCGGTTTTTCGGTGCTTTACGCCGCCGGGAAATGGTTAAAGTATCAAATCGATAAATACCTGTGGTTGGGTAGGTTATATAAACTTAGCCTGAATTTAGCGATTTTATCTCTTTGCGGCCTGATTGTATGGTCTGGCGTCGAACTATTTTCACATCAATTTCTCGAGAGCGCGATCGCCGGCAGCGTGCTGTTTTTTGCGGAATTCGGGTTGTTCCTGTGGTTATGGGGAATCGTCTTGCTGAACAGGCGGCAGCGTCCGGGTATGGTGCTGACGATATTTATGCTCTCAACGTTATTTTTGGTATTTGCCTTTGCCGGCGTCCAGCCGATGTCGACCTATAAAGATACGGCGCTAACTAAAATCCAGACCGCATTTAAATACGATAACCCGCCCGTTTATCCTGATGATACGACGATGATACCGTCACACGGCGGCACGCAAACCACGTCGGGACAAACCGGCACGGATACTAAAATTAACGTACACACTGGAATTTATAATAATTATTTCCTCGGCCTGGTGCACAGTCCGGAGGGTGTCCTTTCCGGCGACGGCTGTTATGACGATAGCGGCAATTTCATTATATTAATTAACAATCGGTCTGCAACCGACCCGACGTATGCCGAACTGGTCGCTTTCCTGAAAAGTGACCGGACCGACCAGTATCCCTATATCTATACACATTTGACTTCGGGGACTTATTACGGCACAGCGGAAAGCCATGTCGACCTGAAAAATATCCAAAACATCATCGACGGCGCTGCCGCGCCGGAGAATCCATATATTTGCTCGGATTTCGCGGAGCGGCTGCATAACGATGCCGAGNNATCAGGTGCGGTTACGTCAGTCTGGATATGAGCGGGTATTCCGACCCGGCTAACCTTGGAATCCCGGCAAACTCGGGACATGCTTGCGACGTCTTCCAGACCACCGACAAAGGTCTGATCTACGTCGATGATACAGGAATGCCTGCGGACATGAAGCACCCCAGTAAATTGACCTCCAC
>PMBW01000111.1 GCA_003153075.1 Dehalococcoidia bacterium
CGCTGCAGGTTTTTCTGGGCAATAGCGTTGTACTGGTCGATTTCCAGAGTTTTCCGGTAGGCGGTTTCCGCATCCTTGTACTCCGCCATTTCCATATGCGCCCTGCCGAGACGGTTTAACGCTTCGACATCGCTGGGAAATTTTTCGATCAGGCCTTTATTGATGGCAATCGCTTCTTTCCACTGCCCCTGCAATGCAAGGGTAATGGCTTCTTTGCTGGCTTGCCTTCTCAGCCTGGACTGTTCTTCTTCCTGGTATGTCATCCCGGGTCACCTCAAATTATATGAAAGACACTGCCGTACTTAACTATGGTTACGACACTTTACTTACGTTACCACACTTTAAGGAAAAATTCTTGAAATGTCAATAGAGAATAATAATATTTTATACTTCTACTTCAAACGCCTTATGCAGCGCGCGCACCGCATCTTTGACCTTGGATTCCTTGATGATACAGGTAATCCTGATTTCCGATGTGGAGATCAGTTCGATGTTGATGCCGTTGGCGCTGAGGGTATCAAACATCTTGGCGGCAAAGCCGGGGGTATTCTGCATACCGGTGCCGACAATACTGACTTTGCCTAATTCGGAATCAGCGACAATATCGGAGGCGCCGAGTTTTTTGGCGATCGGTTTGGCTACTTTCATCGCCTCGCTGATCTGGTCTTTGGTTACAGTGAAGGTCAGATCGGCGATTTTATTCACGCTGGAGTTCTGTACGATGGTATCGACACTGATACCGGCTTTGGCCAGGGGCACAAAAATCGAGGCGGCGATGCCGGGTTTGTCCGGAATGCCCAACACACTGATCTTGGCCACATCCATATCATAAGCAACGCTTCTGACTTTGTTCCTGACTTCCATTGAAACTCCTCCGTGAATTAGAGTACCGGGATTATCATTGAAGCTGGATGCCACCCGGATGGGAATATTATATAACTCGGCCAGTTCAATGGCGCGCGGCTGCATCACTTTGTTGCCGTAGGTCGCCAGCTCCAGCATTTCTTCGTAGCCAATTTCGTCCAGACGGAACGCATTCGGCACTACGCGGGGGTCTGCCGAATAAATACCGTCGGTATCGGTCAGGCGTTCGCAGATCTTTGCGCCCAGCGCTGCCGCCAGGGCAACCGCCGAGGTATCCGAACCGCCCCTGCCGAGGGTGGTGACATCCATGTCATCGGTGATACCCTGAAAACCAGCGACGATGACAATCTGCCCTTTTTCCAGTTCATCCAGGATGCGCTTGGTTTCTATCTTTACAATCCTGGCCTTGCGGTATGTGGTATCCGTTTTGATACCGGCTTGCGCGCCGCTCAGGCTGATCGCCTTATAACCGATATTCTTGATAGCCATTGCCAACAGCGTGGAAGCGACCAGTTCGCCGGTGGAAAGGAGGACGTCCATTTCCCGCGGGTGCGGGTCGGAAGTTACCTGACCGGCCAGTTTGATGAGGTCGTCGGTAGTGTCTCCCATCGCGGAGACGACAACTACGATCTGTTCGCCGCCGTCAAAAACCTTGCCAACGCGTTGGGCGACATTTTTAATTTTTTCCGCGGTGGCAACCGATGAACCGCCGTACTTCTGTACTACTATTGCCATCGTTTAACCCCTGATCAATGTATTCATGATTGTGTGTCCCTGGTCGACCGTTAAACCGGTTTTCCCGGCTTCTGCTTCAGTAAACCGTTTTGCGCCGTTGGTTTTGAATCCACTCCCCCATAATAAGAAAGGCACGGGGTCGCTGGTATGCACCCTGGCCTTTACCGGGGTCGGATGGTCGGACATGACCTGAACACGCAATTTATCCTGCTTCCAGTTGCGTATCCGGCTGACGACCTCGGCGTCGATCTGCTCGATCGCTTCGATCTTCTTGTCCACCAGTCCGGCATGACCCGCTTCATCGGGGGCTTCTATATGTATTATTACTATATCATAGTCTTTCAATGAATCAAGCCCACCCTGTCCCTGTGCTGCGTAATTATTGTCCGGGCCGTCGGTAACGCCGGGGATTTGCAGCAATTTCATCCCGGAAAATGCGCCCAACCCGCGGAGGAGGTCGACGCCGGTGGTCACGGCTGCCTTCAGGCCGTAAACTTCTTTGAACAGAGGCAGCGAGGGCATTTTGTCGCTGACCCAGAATAGCCAGATACCGGTGGCCGGTAGTTTGCCCTGAGCGATGCGCTGTTTATTCACCGGATGGTCTTTAAATACCGCTTCCGAACGTTTCATCAAATCCATAACATATTCGGCGCCCTTGCCGCGCGGCAGATATTCCGCAACCGGTTTGCCGGGGATATCATGGGGCGGGGTTAAAATTGCCTGCGCGGTTTCCGGCGCGCTTTTCACTTTCAAAATATTGCGGTAGCTGACACCTGGATAGAAATGGACTTTGTCGCTCCCCAGACGCTCATTCAACGCCGCCATGAGTTGATGCCCTTCTTCGGTGCTGATGGAACCGGCACTACTGCTGACCATGATGCCATTCCGGATGGTGACCGGATTACAGCGGAAGAGCACTTCGCCCGGCAGCAAATCAATGCCCAGGCTCTTGGCCTCGATGGGCGACCGGCCGGTGTAATACACTGCCGGGTCGTAGCCGAAAATGGACAGGCAGGCGACCGAGCTGTCCGGGTCCATCCCCGGCGGCACATTGTGCCCCAGTCCCACTAGACCGCCCGCTGCCAGCGCATCGAGGTTAGGGGTGCGCGCCAGTTCCAGCGAGGTCTTGCCGCCNNTAAATTCTTGCGGGGCGTAGCGCAGTTTGGTAGCGCGCAGCGTTCGGGACGCTGAGGTCGGAGGTTCAAGTCCTCTCGCCCCGACCATCCCGGCAACCTCAATCCACTTCTGTCAGCCTGCAAACTCACAACGTCAATTATACTAGTCTTTAAGAATGGCTTTCAACGTGAGTCTTTGCAGCATTCAGCCATCAGCGAAAAATATCCAATACTCAATAACCAATAATCAAGATAAATTCGAAATACTAAGCTCGAAATTCGAGAAGCACTTGAGGTACACCCTCA
>PMBW01000065.1 GCA_003153075.1 Dehalococcoidia bacterium
AACCCGCCGACCGCGAATCCCTCATCCGGTCGATCCGGGAATTCAAGAATCCCGTCGCTGATCTCGGACTGCCGTCGTCTCCGCTGGAATTCCTGAAGTATTTCGACGAAGAGGACAGGCCCCAGACCCGTCTCGACCGTGATCTCGGCAATGGCATGACCATTTCCGTTGGCCGTTTGCGTGAGGACCCCATTATAGGATGGAGATTCGTCGCCCTATCGCACAATACCTTACGCGGCGCCGCCGGTGGCGGCGTACTGACCGCCGAGTTTCTCGTTGCCAAAGGATTGGTGGAAAGCTAATCTTGAATGTTGGGTCGTATTCGATGTGACTGATCCGCAAGCCGTTCGTCCGAGCCGACAAAGGACCGAACGGCTTTTTTATTCAATCCAAAGGATACTTCTTTGAATGCCATCCTCCAAAACCTCCGGGCCGAGCTGAAAAAAAGCGCGGATGATGCGACGAAACAAAGCTTCCAGCGGTTTTTCAAGGAAGGTGTGAAGTGCTACGGCGTCAAGACCGGAACGGTCGGGAAAATCGCCAAGGCGTTTTGGAAGGAAATCAAATCCCTGCCCAAGCAAGATATATTCGCCCTGTGCGAGGAACTTTATCAATCGGATGTCACCGAAGAGGCGTTCATCGTTTCAAACTGGGTTCCCAATCTGGCGGACCGGTTCGAGCGGGAGGACCTGACGGTGTTTAAAAAGTGGATCGACCGGTACATCAACAACTGGGCGAAATGCGACGGTTTCTGCAACCATTCCCTCGGCGACTTTATCGAGAAATTCCCGGACTGTCTCCTCGAAATCAAATCGTGGACGAAATCGAAAAACCGGTGGATGAAACGCGCCGCCGCCGTGTCGCTCATNNTGGCGGACGTATTCGAAATCGCCGATGTTTTGCTGGAGGACCCGGACGACATGGTCCAAAAAGGTTACGGCTGGCTCCTGAAGGAAGCGAGCCGATTGCACCAACGAGAAGTGTTCGACTACGTGGTCAAAAACAAAACCCGGATGCCGCGCACCGCCCTTCGGTACGCCATCGAACTCTTGCCCAAGGAACTGAAAAGAGAAGCCATGAAACGGGGTTGAAATGAGCCACACCGAAAAAGGCAATGCTCCGAGCCATCGCCCAAAAGAAAGACCTTATTTTATAAGTGAAATAATAACCCAAGGTTGAAATCAATGCCGCTGCCGTTTATGTTTTTAAATTCATCGATGGCTTGATCGGGGTTTTTAAGAATACCATTGAGCGACAGCGATTTGATGTTGTAGTTGACAAAATGAAATTGAGTACCCACGATAAACGAAAACCAATGATTGAAGCACAATTCCAATTCTCCGCCCACATGGAAACCGGTTGAATTTTTATAATAGAAAATTGAATGGTCTCCAGAAATTTCATGGAAATCGATATCCATTTTTCCATTGAGATACCATCCATAACCCGCGTTACAATTCAGATACGAAAGCTGACCTTTGGAATAGTTATAAACTTTTAAGGGTATTTTCAAATTTACAACTAAACAAAACACATTTCTAGAAAATGATCCTTTAACATCCTTTACATCCACACCAAACGTACTTACCTGCCGGCCCATTTGGATGAGACATCCCAAAAACGGCAAATGATGATAAAAGAGTGGGTGATAACCAACTATCAAACGATATCCTGAACCTCCGCCTCCGCTAATTGTCAGATCCTTAGGGTCACTGGTTTCACCGGAAACATCTTGGGATACATAGGTGCCGACTTTAAGATTTTGAAACCCAAAGCTTCCCATTCCGGTGACGCCCAAGATCCATTTCCGATACGGATTCGGTGATTCCTGCGCGATCAAATTGGAAGAAACAACTCCTAAAAAGATAATAACAAACGATAAGTGCAAGGTTTTGGTTGACTTTATTTTCAATGATGGAACTTGCATGGACAAATTCTCCTTAAATATAAAAATTATATTTAGAAAAATTATTTTCACTACATGAAAAAAGTTACTTAGTGTACATCATTTTATTCCCACTGTCAAGTGAATTATTTATTGTGTTTGACCGTTTTTTATGATAAATTGACATTTGGTATCAACTGATTTTAAAGGTGTTTGAATTGAAAAAAATATTGCTGTCCGTNNGGCGTCGTTTTCGAACTCAACCAGAACATTCCCGGCGCTTTGCTTTCTTATCAGGAAGCCCTGCTCTTCGATTCCACATCCTCTCCGATTTACACGGCTCTCGGCAGGGATTACTGGCTCATGGGCAAAAACGACAGCGCCGTCCGGATGCTTTCCCGCGCCGTGGCGCTCGACCCGAAAAACATTGAGGCGCTCGAACTCCTTTCCCAGAGTCATCTGCGGGAAGGGGAATGGAACCAGGCGGAAGTCATCCTCCTGCGGATATTGGAGATCGTACCCGGCCGTGTGGACGTGCTCCACGATCTGGCCGTGATCTATGCCGAGACGAACCGTTCCGAAAAAGCGAACGCCCTGTTCGAAAATATCCGCCGGACGGGGCCCATTCCCGACGCCCGGCTCGCTTTCACCTTGGGCGAGCTCTATGCCAAACTGGGGCAGCCCCAAAAAGCCGGGTATTTCTTTCGCCGGGGGATTGAAGCCGATCCGTACTCCGGATTCGGGTACTGGGGTCTGGGCGCCTCCTTTGAGGCTTTGGGCGACACCGCGGCCGCCGAAGAACAGTATTTAAAGGCTTACAGCCGAGAACCCAATCTGCCACAGGCCAAGGAAAGCCTGTCGAACCGCTACATCTCCCAAAAAGAGTGGGACAAGGCCATTTCCTTATGGCGCGAGGCCGTTGACCGGGATTCCACGGACCTGGTCGCCCGGTTGGAACTCGCAGACGTGTTCGAGGCCAAAGGCGACACGGCATCGGCAACCGCCCTCCTGGAGGAGGCCAACCGGCGCATGCCGGACCAATGGCAGGGGCCGTTCAATCTGGGACGGATGTATCTGGACGGCGATCGCTCGGATAAAGCCCGCGAATGTTTTCAGCGCGTCATCGCGCTGGACCGCGAGTCCCAGCGGGGATGGCTTTTTCTGGGCATCACGTACGCTTCGATGGACAGCCTGAACCAGGCGGTTTCCTGCATGGATACCGCGATACGGCTTGCCCCCCAGGAGCCCCTGTCTTATTTGTATCTCGGCACCACGCTCGACCGCTTGAAACGGCCGATCGAGGCCATTCCACCGCTCGAGAAGGCGATTGAACTCCGTCCGGGCTGGACCGCGCCGATCAACGCCCTGGCTTCCATTTATGAGGGAATGAAGCGGTTCGAACTGTCGGACAGCCTGTTCGAGGAAGGCATCAAGATCACACCGGACGACTCCCAGCTCCTGAACAATTACGGATACAGTCTGTCGGATCGGGGCTTGAGATTGAACGACGCCCTGCAAATGGCGCAAAAAGCACTGGCCAAGGAACCCGACAACGGCGCGTATCTCGACACCATGGGTTGGATTTATTACCGGCTCGGTGATTATCCCAAAGCCCTCGAATTCATCCTCAAAGCCAGCGAAATCCACGCCGCGAACGCGGTGGTCATCGAACACCTGGGAGACGTGTACGACAAGCTGGGAGATAAATCCAAAGCAGCCGAAGCCTGGGAGCGCGCGGCGAAAATAGCTCCCGAAAATGCGTCCCTTCTCAACAAGTTAAATCGTCAATGATCCGGCTCCACCATTCCTCTCGAACGGTCGTCTTGGCCTGTCTT
>PMBW01000355.1 GCA_003153075.1 Dehalococcoidia bacterium
TCTTACCATTTTTATTTTTTGTCTTAGTTTTCATCCCTTTTTCACTAGGCCCGAATTTTGCTTACGCCTATGAAACAAGCCTGATACCGGCCGGCACCAGCGCCGATTTCGGGACTTTTGTCAGCAACCTTTTCAACGCCGCCATGCAGGCGGCCATCGGTTTGGCCGTTCTGTCAATAATTTTCGGCGGCATCTATTATNNGACTAGTGAGGGGATTGAGTGGCTGAAGTCCGGAATCTTGGGATTGCTGATAATCATGGGCTCTTATCTGATCCTCTATACCATTAATCCCAACATGATTACCTTCAAGCAGGGAGATCTTTTGCCGGTTATTATGCCGGCAGTCGACATCGGGCAGGAATCTGACTTCATCCCCACAATCGTTTATCACGAAATACCCATCGGCACCTTGACGGAAAATGTCCTGGCCAGGGCCGTCGATTGCTTTGAATTCGACAAGAACGGCGAACCCATTGACGGCGACCCGGAAACAACCGATGTCATCGAGCCGAGCTTGAAAAACCATGACCGGCTGGATTGCATTTTGAAACTGGCGGAAGCCATTGAGAAAAAGACGAAAATCGCCAGCGACCTGTCGGAGGAAATANNCCATGCGCGGGTGTCGTATGCACGGGTGGATATGTGTGCGACCCGGCTTACGGCGAATGCAACGACCCGATATATATCAATCCCTTAAATAATGGGGAAGGAGGATGTTCAGACAGCTCCCAATGCACTTCTCCAAAATCAGATTGTAATACCGGCACCAAGCAATGTTATGATCCGGAAGATGTTAATGATGCGAATAACCCGAACTACGGGCAGGGCAATGCCCCTGAAAATTGCGGCGGCGAATGTTCAACCGGACAGGAGTGCAATACTGCTACCGGAAAATGCTATAATCCCGAAGACCCGAATGACCCGAATAATCCCAACAATACCACCCCGGCGACTTCGACTCCAACTCCAACGCCAGCGCCGACCAAGCCCGGCGGCAAATGCAAACTTGCCTGCGACGAATCCAAATGCCCGGCCAGCTGGAAAGGCGACTGCCCCGGCGGTTTCTGCAACAGCGACTGTTCCAACGCCGGCTGCAAATCCGCCAAAAACCTGGACAGCGAGTCTTGCTGCGACAGCAAAACCAAAGACGAAATAGAACACGGCCCAATCAAGCTTCCCAAGGAAACAGACTGTAAAGCTACCGCGAGCGCCGGCAGCGCTAATTCGACGATGGCTTCCGCATTATCAGGCATATCAAAAATCCGCGACGACATCATTAAACAAATAAATACTTATACTTTGGGCGACATTGTTCCGGCCGGGGAGCAAAAAAACAATCCCGTCTTTTTAGCCGCCCTTGATACTGAACCAAAAGGGTCTATCAATATAAGCCCGACTTCAAGCACAATCAAATTTGGGAAATCCCAAACTTATGCCATCATCGCCAGAGATAAAGATGGCAACAACGTGGGAGCAACGCTTAGCATGAGCGGCGGCACCTGCCACGACCTTTATGTTTGCACCCCTTCGTCTGACGGAACTTTTATGGTTACCGCCCAGCTCACCACCGACCCTTTAGTGACAGCCACCGCTACCCTGACCGTGCTTCCGCCGTTAAAACTTGACTGCTCTGCTCCCGGCGAGGCCATAATCGGCCAAACCATCGGTATGATGGCCGGAGCTTCGGGAGGAACCGGAAATTACCACTATACTTGGTCCGGAGTCAATTGTTCCGAATATTCTTCGCCCACCGAGTGCATGACATCGTACTCCAAAACCGACAGCCCGACGATAAAAGTCAGCGTCAATGACGGCCAGGATACGAAAGACTGTACAATGAAAATCAAAATCAGCACGCCCCTGCTGGCATCATGTTCGGCATCCAAAACCCCGGTTGATGTTGATGAGCCGGTTACCATCACAGCTGTAGCGGGCGGCGGCCGGGCCCCTTATACTTATGAATGGACTTTACCGGCCGAGGCCAAGAATCCGGGCCTCCAGACCGGCGGCAACGTGGCAACTCAAACAATTAATAAAGTAGCGAATATTTTACCTTCCCTGATATTCGGGCCTTGTCAGGAAGGGAATAAAACTTCCTCAACCTGCGTCACTTCTTTTTCAAAAGAAGGGACTTATACTATAAAGATTGCCATCAAAACCAATGACGAAGGCCAGACAAATAACGGCAGCTGCACGATAACCGTGGGACAGGGAGCCGCCGAGGGAGAAACGAAAGAGTACGCCGGGCTGGATGAATTCCGGACCCAATACAACAGCGCCTACGAAATTGCCGACGACATTGAGATAGAAAATAATGATAAGGAGATAGTCATTGATAAGGATATGTGGGATAAGCTGATGCTGATTGATAAGATTGACTATCTTGATTACAAAATCCAGCAGATAAATCTGAAAGATGATTTGGACAATTTGAAAAATGGAGCCGATTACCTGGCCCAATGCTATTACGCCAAGCCCTATAATGAATTTATCGACTTTGCCCAGTCAACCGACAGGAAATCAATCAATATCCAAATCGACCAGCATTTTAAGGACCCCGTCACCAACCAAAATATAGACCCCGCCAAATATTGCCTCGGCTACGAATTCAAGAACAGCAATTTTTTCTATGCCTGCCAGAATGAATGCCCGCTCACTTCCGGTCAGGCAAATCTGGACTGCGCCAAGGCCTGCGGCGTTTGCGATGAACAGGATGAAAATTACAAGAATTGCCTAGGCACTCAAAACGAATGCATGACGCAATGTCTGAATGACAGCCCCTGTAATGAAGCTTCCGGTTTCGGCAATTTCGGCGAATGCATGGATTCTTTTAAAACANNTAAAGGGATGCGACGATAAATATTCCGCTTGTTCGGACGATTTGAAAAAATGCCAGGATGACTGCAATAACAATTCCCAGGACCTTTTATCCAATGTCGGGGAATGTTCTTATAATTTCAACAGTTTGGCCAAATGCGCGTCCGGCAGCGCCGGCCTGGAAAATTTTGAAACGTGTTCGCAAAGCACTTTTAAGTGTGAATATTGTTCGGGCCAATACGCCGGCTATCCGGATTGCCTGGCCAACAAACTGCAAGTAAAAATTAAGCAAACCGTTTTTGGCCCCATCCCATATCCCTCATATAACATACCACAAGGCCAAGACTATTCATCTTATTCTTTTTATAAAAAGCCGAGTCTGCAAAAAGGCATCAATCTCGAAGGTCTTGAGACTGATATTGCGCAAAACAGCATATTTGGACTATTCAATAATTTCTGGA
>PMBW01000284.1 GCA_003153075.1 Dehalococcoidia bacterium
GCCAGCAGGGTTTCCATTATGAATTCACGGTTGGTGGTCTTCCAATTAAACACAACGGTGTATTTATCAGGGGCAGTCACCGACACCAGGTATTTAAAATTGGTGACGGTGGCATGATAGGGAGCGGGTTTAGTAAAACCGCTGCCGAGGCCNNAGGTGAAAAACGAAAGTGCTGTCGTCGGTAAATTCCCAGCTTTCTGCCAGATGCCCTTTGAGGTACTGGAGCGGCGAGACGATACGAAAATCGAATACTGCCGGGTCCAGCGTCCAGTCCTCCGCCTGCATTCTTTCCAGCCAGGCCGAGTATACCTGCGCAATGTGCTCACTCAGGTACGGGTCAAAATTGACGATGTTATTGGTCATACGGATGACCATTTCCCCGCCGTATTGCGGTTTACCGAGTTTATCCCACCAGTCAATAGGTTTTGGCATAATCCCTCCTGTATGTTTCATGCATATTCAGTGGTCAGAAGCTATGCAGCCTCTGACCACGTTAACTTAATTTTTTACATTTTCCGTAACCGGATAATCAATAGCCCATCGACTTCTTCATATTCTTATCCACCCAGAAACGCGCCGGATAGAAGCCAAGGAGCAGAATACCCACATTCGGGCCGGAGACCCCGAAGTATTGCCCATTGTAACCCTTCAGCCAGGGTTGATTCAAGGAGAAGAGCTTCGGCTGCAGCAAGGAAATGACATAGTGCTGCCGCACAACGTATTCGTTAACATCCCGCAGTATTTTTTTGATATCATCCGCGCTGGTAGACGCATTCGCTTTGGTAACGAAGGCATCATAGACAGGGTCGGACACATTCGGAATATTCGATGAATAACCGGTCTGGAACTTCAAGACTTGCCGCAATGGTTCGTAGGTAATACCCAGCGACCCGGAGCGTGTAGCCATCTGATCCTGCTTGCGGTTGGTCTGCACGAAGGTTGTCCAGGAACTGGAGTCCAGTATCCTGATCTCCATATCGACGCCAACGGCCATCAGGTAGGATTTAACAATCTGTAATAAATCCATATCGAAGGTGGCATCAACCACAGTATTGGTTTTAAACCCGTTGGGGAATCCGGCTGCAGATAAAAGCTGCTTGGCGGCCGTCGGGTTGTAGGCATATTCGTCTTTCAAGTCCTGAGGCCAATCTTCATAGGGATATCCCCATCCTTTTACATAGTAAGAGGTTAGAGCCAGCGGGCGCGGGTCAACGGTACCGCTGTAGAAGGATTTGGCGATAGTCGGCAGGTCGATCGCCATCTGCATAGCTTTGCGCACCCTGATATCGGTGAAGGGCGCCGTGCCGTACTTGGGATCGATGGTCAGCCCGGTGATGGAAGGAATAGTAATTTCCACTAATTTCGGGTTCGTCTTGAGCATATCTTTATCCTGCTGAACCGAAAGACCGTCCATAACATCGATCTTGCCGGTGCGCATGGCAGCCAGGGCAGTTGTTGTATCAATAATTTCGAGCAGTTTGAATGAATCGACGTAAGGGAGTTTGTTCTGCGGATAACGCTCATCATAACCCCAGTAATTGGGATTTTTGACCAAGGTGGCGGAACTGCCGGGAACAAAATCTTTCAAAATAAAGGGGCCAGTACCGATAGCGTGATGCCAATCGAGGAGATCGCCCCACTGCCGGACTGCTTCCGGATTCTCCAGGTGCTGGAGGGCGTCATTACCCTGTAAAGTTTCCATAATGGATTCGGCATTGGCGGTCTTCCATTTAAATACAACCGTGTATTTATCAGGGGCGGTGACAGATACCAGGTCCTTAAAAGGAGTGATATTGTTGAGAGGGGCGGGCTTGGTGAAGCCGTGCCCGGTACCTAATACGCGGTCGTAATGGAAGACGACATCATCAGCGACAAATTCGCGGCCGTTAGCCGGCGGCAGATCCTGCCAATGGATGCCCTGGTGCAGGTGGACAACATAAGTATTCGCGTCGGTAAACTCCCAGGTTTCGCCCAGCCAGCCTTTCACATACTGATAGGGCCGGAAGCTGATCGAATAATCGAATACTGCGGGGTCCAGCGCCCAATCATCAGCATGCAACCTTTCCAGCCACGCCGAGTAGATGGTAAAAGTCCCGGTGCTGATACAGGGATCAAAACCGTTCATCGTGCGGTTGGCGCGCAGGACGATTTCACCGCCGTACTCCGGTTTACCGAGCGAGTCCCACCAATGGGCAGCTGTCACCGTTGTCAGTTTACTGGTCGAAACAGTGGATGTGGTAACCTGAGTAACGATCGCAGTAGATGTCGTGGTAGTAGTCATGGCCTTTGTGGTAGTTGTTGAAGTTGTTGCAGCCGAACAGGATGCCAGTAGCATCGCGGCAACCATCAAGGAACTGAAACCAAACCAAAGTATCTTGTTTTTCACTTTCTACCTCCTAATATATTTTTTACAATGATCAGCTTAGACGTCTTTGTAACAGGTGCAGCGCAGGACAAAGCACGTGGATAATTGCACCAGGTTAATGAAACCGGATTTATTTTCTAATATTCCTCCTTACCTTAATCTTCTGGTTAGTAAGTTCAAGGTTGACAAACGGTTTACAGCTACGTAAGATATTACTATTATTCGATACGATTATTCAATCGGATTATCGCCGAATGAAGAAAATAGTAGCATTGATTTTTTAGTTTGTCAATAGGGGTTAATCACCGAGATAAAAACGGGCAGCGCAATCTGATCTTCCGGTATTTATGCTAATATTAACGTGAAAATCAAATACTCAAATAAGCCTGCGTATCAATAAAAGGATAATTGAAAACATGGGGACAACAAGCTTATCGGAATCCTATTTTGATCTATGGTTATTGATCGGAAAAGTAAACCACCTGATAATGCTGNNTCAGGCAGCGCGAATTAAATCAATACCATATCCCCGTACAGCAAACACATGTATTACGCACGATAAAAGCGCTCGGGGAAAATGCCACGCTAGCGGAACTGGCGAAGGAAGTGGAGCGGGAAATCCACGTGATCTCCCGGCAGGCGGTCAGCATGGAAAAAGAAGGATTGATAAAGAGGGTTAAAAAATCACCGAAATCGAAACTGCTGATATTAGAATTGACAGAGAAGGGTCTGGAAATGGCCAGAGTCAGCCGTCAGAGTGAAGCGATTGACGCAATATTTTCATCGCTTTCCGCGGAACAGCGGCAGCAATTGGAATCGATATTAAATGCAATCTCGGTTAAGGTAGCAGAATACGATAAGTAGCGTTCGGAAAAATAGTCAAGATTCAACAAACAATAATCAAATAAGTTATAAATCCTAAATACGAAATTCTAAATAAATTCAAAATTCGAAATATAAACGACAACGGACAGCACTACCGGTTTAGTGTTTACATTTTTTTGGTTTCGCGCAAAATCCTGTTGCAATCCCGCTAATAAATAACCTTCTTCTCCGTCAGTTTGGTGATCTCGGCATCGGACATACCGAGTAGTGTTTTGAAAACATAATCATTGTGCTGGCCAAGCAACGGCGCGGGCGGATTGGTTGCCGTCAAAGCCGACGTCCAGGGAGAACGGAAAACAATAGACTTGCCGGCTTCCGGATGATTTTGTTCGATATAGACGCCGCGCTCTTTGATATGCGGATCATTGATCAATTCCTCGACATTTAAAGATGCTCCGGCGGCTACCCCCGCTTTTTGCAGTTTATGCATCACTTCATAAGGGGTGTATTTCTTTGTCCAACCGGCAATCAGTTTATTCAGTTCATCCTGGTTTTGCCAACGTTTGAACCGGTCAGAGAATCTGGCATCTTTAGCTAAATCAGCATCACCCATAACCTTGCAGAGCGCATCCCATTCGGCATCAGTGCCTACCGCGATCGCCACCCACTTGTCTTTACCTTTACAGGGATAAACCGAGTGAGGCGCCATGATTTCATCACGGTTGCCCATGCGCGGACGGATCCTGTTGTTCATAGTGTATTCCAGGATCACCTCAGGGATAAAAGTCGTGATGCCTTCACTCTGTGCAACATCGACATGTTGGCCTATTCCTGTTTTAGCCCGGTAATTCAACGCCGCGAGCACAGACAATACGCCGTACATTCCTCCCGCAGGGTCGGCAGGATTAACTCCCGCCAGGATCGGTTCCTCACCAGGGTGCCCGTGTGAATAGGTCAATCCACTGGCGGCCTGGATCGTCGGCCCATAGGCGACATAGTTATGATCCGGTCCGGTGCTGCCAAAACCAGGTAATGAGACCAGAATAATGCCGGGGTTGACGGCTTTTAATACACTGTAATCAAGGCCCCAACTGGGCATGACGCGCGGTGTATAGTTGGTAATAACCACATCGCTGATCTTGACCAGCTTTTTAAAGATTTCCACGGACTCCGGCTGTCTCATGTTAAGTGTACAACTTTTAGTGCCGCGATTGGTGAAATTAAACTCCCCGGAATTCACGCCGGTTTCACCGCGTTTAAAATGGCCGCGGTTGTTATCCAGTTTCTGATTTGATTCCATCTTGATAACCTCAGCTCCCAGGTCTGCCAACACCGAGCCGGCCCAGGAACCCGCCCAACCCCAGGTACAAGCTATGACTCTAACGCCTTTAAGATAAGCAATGCCCATTCTATATTCCTGCCTCAATTCAGATTTTTAGATAATCCCAGCTTCTTCCATTTTAACCAGGTCGCCTTTTGAATAACCAAGCCGCGTATAAATCTCTTCATTATGCTGTCCCAGCAGCGGCGCGGACGAGGGAGCTTCCTGCGCGATTTCGGAGAAACGATAAGGTACACCCGGATATTTTATTTTACCGGCCTGCGGATGTTCCACTTCGACGAAAAATCCGCGCGCCGCCATTTGCCTGTCCTGCAATACTTGCGCAGACGTGTAAACCGCGCCGATGGGAATCCTTTTTCCCTGGCTTTCCCTGTAAATCTCGTCGACGGTGCGCTGCATTGTCCACGCCACGATCAAAGGCCGGAGTTCATCCCAATGCTGCGCCCGGCTGAGATAATCCTTGAAAATTTCTTTATCCGCCCAATCAGGATGACCCATTACGTCATTCACAAATTGCCGCCAGTGCGACTCCCGGACGAAACCGTTATGAATATAGCCGTCTTTACACGGCAGCAAATGAGTGGGTGCAGCGGTTAAAACACCGGCCCTGGAAGCGATGTGCCCGGTATATGAATAGCTGTAGACCGGATTCATAACATCGATAACAGTGCTCTCCTGTTCGGAAATATCCAGTTGTTCACCTGTACCGGTTCCGCGGTGAAGAAATAAAGCTGCCAGTGTGGCAACGGCAGCGCTCAAACCGGCCTGGTAACTGAACAAATGGGCGGGATATTTGATCGGGGCTTTACTGGTATCAGGCTCACGGGTCGAGATAAAACCGACGCCTCCCATTTGCGTGTTTACCAGTTCGCCGCCTTTATAATCTTTGTACGGTCCCGTCTGGCCGAAGGGAGTGATGGAAGTCATGATGATGCGGGGATTCATTTTTTTGACCTGGGTATAAGTAAGCTTGAGTTCTTTCATTCTTTTCAGTGAGTTGTTCTCGACTAAAATATCCGCATCTGCCAGCAATTGCGCGAAGATCTTTCTGCCGGTCGCGGTTTCCGGGTTCAGGGTGACCACCTTTTTGTTCATATTCAGATAGAGGAATGAACCGCTGCGCTCCAAACCGGCAATATCCCCCAGGAAAGGCTCCTGTCTTCTGGCGGGATCGCCGCAGGGTTCTTCGATTTTGATCACTTCCGCGCCGAGATCAGCTAAAATTTTCGCGCAGAACGGCCCGGAGATCAGGTGACCGAACTCGACTACTTTGACACCATCAAGCACTTTGTAAAACAATTTTTACCTCCTGGAATTTACCGGATTTTTNNGCTATTGACAAATTTTGACTACAATGTTAAGCTTTCGCTAATTCTTATGATTAAGTCTATGAGTATCCATATGGATTATCGTGAAGAACATTAATATCATAAGCAGAAGTAAACCTTTTGTCAATGGGAACAAAACAAAACAGGTTGCCACCCGGAGAAAAACCAGCCATGCTGAAAACAATTCAGCGGGGGAAATTTTTCAAGACATTGCTCCAAGGAATTAACAGGAAAATATATTATCGAAGTTACTCAACAAGAAAGGAGGTTGAAATGCAAAGAAAATCCATGTGGGTTCTGCTAACCTGTGCGCTGATAGCATCGCTGATTTTGGCATCCTGCAGCACTTCGACATCGACACAGGCGACAACAAAAACCCAGTCTACCACCACAACCACATCTACTACGCAGGTAACGACAGCCCGACCAACCACGACCTCAACACCAGTGGTAACCACAACTGCGACCACCACCGCGGCCAACTGGTGGAATGCACTCGGCACGCCGCAATACGGCGGCACGTTAAACTTCCGCATGAACGCCAACCCCGCCGGTTTTGACGCCTATTACGCCCGCGCCGCGCCGTGGGATATTTTCCAGTCAACAATGGGTGGAATCAACTGGACGGTCAGTCCCGATGTATGGGACTATAAGGGAAAATGGGCTCCGGATGACATCAAAGTAGGAGATGTGGTAGATACCTACGAGATCCCGGATCTTTCTACAATTATTTTTCACCTGCGCCAGGGGATCCATTTTGCGCTGGATACCACCAGCCCGGCCAGCATACTGGTCGGCGGAAGGGAAATGACGTCCGATGACATCGTATATACTTTCAACCGTTTCAACGGTCTCGCCGGCTTCAAGCCGTCGGTGTCTAAAAATGCGCAAATGTCCACTCTGACATCGGTCACCGCCAAGGACAAGTACACCGCGGTGTTCAAGTTTTCAGCGCCATCCGCAGCTTATTTCGATGCGATCATGGACCCTGTAACATCCAACGCCATCATCCCGCACGAAGTTGTGGAAAAATACGGTGACATGAACAACTGGCGTAACGTGGTCGGCAGCGGCGCCTACATGCTGCAGGATTACGTTTCCGGCAGCTCCGGGACATTCGTCAGAAACCCCAACTATTTTGGTTATGATGAGCGTTACCCGAAGAACCGCCTGCCCTACATTGACAAGATAAGCCTGCTAATTATTCCCGATACGCAAACCGCGCTTGCGGCAGTCCGAACAGGTAAGGTTGATGTGATGGAAACGTTGACGCTTGATCAGCGCACCACTATACAAAAGGACAGCCCGCAGCTTGTGTGGCAAACCCGTCCGAATGCAGGATACGCAATCCAAGAACGAAACGACAAGGCTCCCTTTACCGACATCAGGGTGCGGCAAGCCATGGATCAGGCAATAGATATACCTACGATAGCCAAGACTTACTTTGGCGGCAGTGTACCGGGGGTGCCCGTTGGTATCGTATCAACAAGCATGGCAGGATGGTATATTCCATACGACCAATGGCCGCAATCTTTGAAAGACCAGTACGCCTATAACCCAACGGCGGCCAAGCAGCTGCTGGCGGCAGCAGGTTTCCCAAGCGGATTTAAGACGAACATATTGGTGCCTACTAACGAAGACGTGGGTCTCATGGAAATATATAAGTCCTACTTTTCAGCAGTTGGCATCGATATGACCATCAAATTGATGGACTACCCAACTTTCTATGCAACCACAACTGCCCACAACTTTGACCAGATGAGCATCCAGCTGCCGATCGGTGTTCTGGCGGCGCCAAGCAGGCTGATGGAGACCTTCCATTCGACCAGCTTCACGAACTACTGCATCGTAAATGACCCCGGGTACGACGCGCTGGTGGACAAATTCTACGCTACTCCTGATATCCCGGGACAAAAATTGCTGGTACAGCAGGCAGATATGTACGCCTTTACTCATCACTTCCAGGTGCAGGCGCTGCCAACAGTTGAGAATATCGCCTACCAGGCGTGGTTTAAGGGTTGGCATGGTGAGGTGTTCGGTTATTGGTCGAAGCGGTCATTTGCCCGCTACTGGATAGACCAGTCCCTCAAGAAAACAATGGGATATTAATTTATCTTCCGTTACTTACTTAAAAAAGGAGCCTCAGAAAAAATCTGAGGCTCCTTTTTGTTTTGGATTCAACTATGCGGTGTATTAATGATTATGGTAAACAGCTTATTTGGAAATATATTTTTCCGCGCGGATAGACATCTGCTGAAACATCAATTTAGTTTGTTCCCGCTCCTGGTGTGTCAAAAACGAAAATATTTCATCAAACGATTTACTCTTGCCGGCGACTTTGATCATCTGAAGGCCTTTATCGGTCAATTGCAAGCGAATAAGGTTCGATTTCGGGGTATCCTGGATCCTTTCGATCAATCCGTCTCTTTCCATACTGATAGCCTGTTTGGTGATCACGCTGACTTTGCGGTCAACTTCCCTGGCTACCGCTGCTAAGGTTGCCTGCTTGCCCAGATCTTTGATGGTGCGCAAAACATGCGTCTGGCGGTGGGGAACACGGTACTGATTCAATTCCCGCTGCCGGGCTAATTCTACGGAGTGATGGGCCTTCCCGAAAAACAGCCACAGCTCGAAATTTGATTCCGATAAAGTTTGCTTTTTCATATTATTCGATTTCCTTAAAATAACACGTTGTTGTATTACGATACGAATCTTAAATGGATTATATCATAAGAACGGCTACTGAGTGCATTGATATTCCCTATGAACATTCATACGGAATTTTTAGTACGAAGATACCAACATTTAATGGAAAAATACACAATAGCGTAATTAATCTTGGCGGAACCTGTTTTCCATTTCTTTCAGGAAGTTCTCTATCTCCGGTGACAACGCGGGCATTTCTTTCTTCCGGCGGGTGGCCGACTGGGCGTCGTAATAGGTTTCCAGGTGGGTGACAACATCTTTCAGCTTACGGCTCCGGTTGACCTCGACATCGATGTCTTTGAGCTGCTGCGCCGCCCGATGCAGAATAGCCTCTCCCACGGGAATCCCATATAATTTATTGATGACTTCCAGCAGCCTGACCTGCCCGGAATAGTCCTTTTCCAGCTGGGTATATTGCGGCAGACGCACCATGATATTAACGGTTTCGATACCCATTTTGACCGCTTCCTGGGAGATCAGCGAGCAAATGGTCGTCGGGCCTTCGTAAGAGCTGGCAGTCAACCCTGTTTTTTCCAGATCTGCCGAGGCGTTTCCCCCAACAATGGAACCGGTCACGAGCAGCGGGCGGGAATGCGGCACCATGTCATACATACTGCCCAGAAGGCAATAGCGCCGGACGCCGAAGCTTTTCAGCAACTGCACCACCGAGCTGATGTACCGCTCGGCGAAAATGTTCGGTTCCAGCATATTAATAAAAATAAAGTCAGGCCCCGTTTCCCGTTTTGCAAAAGTAATAATCGTATTAGGGATAATGATCTCGCGATTGCCCATTTTGTACCGCGCGACCGGCCGGTAACGGGTGAAATCAAAAAAAGTGCCCGGGCGGCTGATTTTACCTAATTGTTCCGCGGAAAGACAGGATTCCAGCGCACTGAGCGCCAGCGTGGCGGAATTCCCGGCATCCGTCCAGGGGCGCAATACGGCGACGGCATGCGGGTCATTTAAAACCGGCGCCGGTTCAACAATGTCAAAGATACCAAGTCTCATAGCTTCATAGTAACAGAGTTAAGTGATTGAGTAAAACAGACGCACCTTAATATATGAAAGATTCCATTGCAAAAAAATACTGCCGCCGCTATTGACTTTCACAGGCACGGGTGTTTAATAAAATTAGGGGTATAATAAAATTTTTTACACAGGCGAGGTTAAGCCTGAAAATTGCCCCTTAAAAATGAAAACAAAATGAAACAGTACTTTTGTTTCGAGTTTTAGCTTCGATTGCGGACAAAATAATCAATCTTAAGTAGTGATTGATTAGCTGTTATTTTTAAGCTATAATCAGGGCAATTAATGTTAATAACTGATAAGATTAATTTACGTATATCCTGTGAATAAAAACAATACTGACAGAAAGCGGAGGTCCTGATATTATGCGCAGAATTTTAAAATTTGCGGGTGTGTTATTGATCCTGGAGTTATTGGCCTGTATGTTTGTTTTCACGCCGGTGCAGGCGGCGATAGGCACCACCATTACATTAAGCACTTCGTCCGGTTCTCCCGGTACGACGGTCACTGTCTCAGGAACCTGTGCATTAGGAGATACAGTTACGGTTAGCTTCGACACGATACCGTTAGCATCTTTGCCCGCTGCAACCGCCACAACCTGGAATACAGCAATCGTGATCCCATCGGCGGTAGCAGGTGCACACACGATATCCGCGAACGCAGCAACAGCCATTACTGCATTTACGGTAGTCCCCAAGATCACCTTGAACAGAACGACGGGAACGACAGGGAATTCATTACAAGTAACGGGTAATGGTTTCGCGTATCCATCCAATGTTAATGTTAACTTTAACAGTGTATTACAGACAACAGCTAACCCTGACACCAGCGGAAACTTCAGCGTAACTTTTAATGTTCCGGCGATCGCCTCCGGCACTTATCCGATCGCAGCTACCGATTCGGTCAATGCAACTATTACCGCCACCGCTAACTTCACCAATACAGTCGTCCCCACCATCACTATCACAAAAACCAGCGGGACAGTGGGTACCGCTGTTACAGTTAACGGCAACGGTTTTGCCGCAAATGAGGGCAGCATCCAGGTGACTATGAGCGGCAATACAATACAGGGTAGTCCTACTGCTACGGCCCTTGCCAGCGGTACATGGACTCTTAATTTCAACGTTCCGGCAACGCCAGGCGGTTCTTACCAGATCGGGGCTTACGGCGGGACAACATTAGCAACTGCAGTAACAAACCAGGCTTTCACAGTGTTGCCCAACTTTACGCTGGGGAAAGCCAGCGGCGTACCGGGCACAGCAGTTACAGTAACCGGCACCGGCTTTGCGGCGAACGAACAAGGTATCAAGTTAAACTGGGACGGCACCGATATAGCCGGTGTTTCAATTAATGCCCTTGCAACCGGGTCATGGTCTGCCAGTTTTAACGTCCCGGGGGCTCCCGGAGGCGCACACAACGTAGGAGCCTATGGGCCAACGACAACTTCAGCCAACCCGGTTCCGTTTACCATCGGGCCGAGCATCACCAGCAGCAAGGCAAACGGAATAATGGGGACACAGGTGACGGTAAACGGCTCAGGTTACGGCGCAGGCGAGAATGGTGTTACCGTTACATTTGATACCACCACCGTAGCTACAGCAAATGCCGACCCCAACGGTGTTTGGACGGTGTCTTTCGCTGTACCGGAATCATTTGGCGGAACGCATGCTGTGGGAGCTAAAGGCGCAACTGCGGTAGGATTTACAACACTGCCGACATTATCTACAAATAAAACCGGCGGGAAAGCGGGGGACTCCATCACTGTAAGCGGTTCCGGTTTTGCTGCGAATGAAAGTAGTATTGTCGTAACATACGATGACAATCCGGTCAGCACGGGAATTACCGCCGGGGCTAACGGCTCCTGGAGTTCAACCTTCACTATCCCCACTTCATCGGCCGGTACGCATACAATTAAAGCCAAAGGTTCGGTGACCCCGATTGTTAACGCAGGCAATACGAATTTTAAAGTCGCTTCAACGCTTAGTATCAGTCCAACGACCGGTAATATCGGGATGAAAGTTACAATAACCGGGGCAGGGTTTGCCGCAAACAGCATATTGACAGTCTCCTATGACGGCAACGCAATCAATTCGATTCAGGGGAAAACTGACGATTCAGGTAATTTCACCCAGGATATCACTATTCCCAAGTCAGCTGCCGGTAACCGGGTTATCAAAGTCACTGACGCCAGCAGTAATACCTTTTCGGCCAACTTTGTAGTGGAAAACACCCCGCCGCCGGTGCCTAACCCGATATCGCCCGCCGACGGCACCAAACAAGGTCTGACCGGCAACATTACACCCGAATTTAAATGGACCTCAGTCACCGACCCGAGCGGTGTTTCCTATAATTTGCAGATCGACACCGACTCCGCTTTCCCCCATCCGCTACTAGAAAAAGACGGTTTAATCACCGCGCATTATACCTTGACGCAATCAGAAGCATTGCCCAAAGGGGAATACTTCTGGAGAGTGCAAGCGGTTGACGGCGCTTCTAACGGCAGCAACTGGTCGCAACCGATGACATTAACTTCCGGGATAATGTCCTCCGGGAGCCTGGTGCTGTACATAGTACTGGGAATCATCGTCATTGTCGCAATTGCGGTCGTTTTGATAATCCTCCTGAGAAAGAAGAAACCAGCGCCTGCACCTGCTGCCGCACAGGCACCTGCCGCTGCTCCGGAGATCGTGATCCCGGAAATGGTCAACGCAGAATACCGGACGGTAGAAGCCGACGACCCGACAAAGAGAAAAGCGCTGCCATGGAGATTGGCGCTGCCGCAGGCTACACAACCGGCGAAAGGCGGAAAAACCTTTACACCCGAGGAACAGGCCAGGTTGAAAGTAGCCATTGATTTTGCCAAAGCAATGCCGCTGCTGGAATGCGGCAACAACACCGACTGGTTGATCGAACTGGCGGAAAATGACGGCGGGAATGTTGCTTCCGCGGATCTTTACGCACAGTTATTGAAGGGTGATATTCAGGTACGCTATCAACCGGCCTGGGTACGCCATCCTACTTTCAATGATCTTCAAGACCTGCTGGAAGGGCAATCCGTTTTACAGGACCTTAATTCTTTTATCGACGCTGTGAACCGCACTGCTGCTGAAGCAACTCAGCTGCTGCGGAACATTTATAAAGATACCACCACCGAACTAAATGGAGACCTGCTGGATAACAACGGCTGGGGATTTATCTCCGGAGTTTATAACGATTCCGTGAGCTGGTTCCTCAGCAAGTACCTGCGCGAACCTTCCGACCGGGATTACAGCATCAAAACCGGAACGGATACAACGGTAGGCTTATACGGCGCGGCGAATACGCCGTTCGAAGGTCTACTGGCACAGGCGCCTGGAGAAAAAGAAGCAGCGCTGCTGCGCGCGCTGCATTTGAAACTGCGCCGCAGTTACCGTACGAGTGACAAGAGCAAACAGATGGCCAGTCTTTTAACCCAGCTGGAAGTACAACGCAGCAGATTGCTTAATGCTTTTAGCCAGCTCAGCCGCCTTAATCCATAAAAGGGAAACCAACGGAAGAACGGCAGGAATATGGAGGATAAATAATCTTGAGTTCAAGTTTAGATAAACCGGTTTGGCAGATGACGCAGAAAACTGAAGGTTCTACTTCAACTAAACAAGATGCGCTGCCATGATCGGAAAAGACTATTATAAAATTCTGGGAGTCGACCGCACAGCCAACGATAAAGACCTGAAGGCAGTTTACCGGCGTCTGGCACGACAATATCATCCTGACGTGAATCCGGGAAANNCAGTACTATGAAGCGGAACGCGAGCAAGAAGCAAGCCGGGGCTTCAACTGGCAGCCCGGAGCCGGACAGACGTTTCACCGGCAACCGGACGATACGGAGAATAATTCCCGCGGCAGCCGCAGAGAAGACGAAACAGCGGGTCAGACCCGGGTAAGACAGGGGCAGGATGCCGAGTACCCGGTGGAACTAACACTGGAAGAAGCTTTTAACGGCGCGGTACGCAATATTTCCGTGCAATCCAAACAATTTCAGGTCAAAATTCCAGCCGGTGTGAACAACGGTTCACGCATTCGGCTCGCAGGGAAAGGACCGGCAGGCGACCTTTACCTGGTAATATCGGTGCAGCGCCATCCGCTGTTCAGGCGCAAAGACGATGATATTTTCGTGGATGCCGTAGTGCCTTTAACTACCGCTGTGCTTGGCGGTAACTTACAGGTACCAACTTTGAACGGAACCCCGATTGCCATGAAAATTCCGCCGGAAACTCAAAACGAGCAGACTTTCCGGCTGGTGGGGCACGGCATGCCGCACCTGGGATATGCTTCCCGCGGCGATCTCATGGTAACAATCAAAGTGACTCTACCGACGGGTTTGACCGCGGAAGAAAAAGCCTTTTTTGCGCGGCTGAAACAACGGGCTGGGTAGATTCTTTTTTCGGAAGGTACTTCCGTTAGCAACTCAGTCTCAATTATCCACCTTGTTTTCTTAAACCAAATATGAAAACACCCTCACCTTAATCCTTTTTAAAAGAAGCCTGAAATTAAAACAAAAGAGGGAGCGCTAAAGCACTCCCTCTTCCAATTTGTCCATACGTTCGTTTACGCACAGTTTTTTATAACTCAAGACTTGCTTGATACGAATTCCCAAATTTTCAGATTGTCTTTAGTTTTTCCGAGAGTTTAGGCACAACCTCGTAGATATCTCCGACAATGCCGTAATCGGCCATTTCAAAAATAGGGGCGGTCTTGTCTTTATTGATTGCGACAATGACCTTGGAATCGCGGATACCGACGGTATGCTGAATCTGACCGGAAATACCTAATTCCACGCAAAGACGGGGTTTACATTTTTTACCGGATAAGCCAACCTCGCGCTGTTCCGACAGCCACTGCCATTCATGCGAAAGCGGCCGGGTACAACCAATTTCGGCATTCAGGGCTTTGGCCAGGTTTTGCACCAGCGGTAAGTCTTCCTTTTTATTCAGACCGCGGCCGATACAGACCAGTGTCTGCGCGTCCTCCAGGCTGACCACATCACCGGCCTTGCCCTTCTTCTCAACAATTTTAGTTTTAGGCTCTTTCAGCGTCAAGGCGACTTCTACGGCTTCTCCCTGCCCCGCCGCTTTGGCTCCTTTTTCAAATGATTTGGGTAAAACAGAAATCACTTTTTTCGCGGTCTTCAGAACTTCGGAAGAAAGGGTATTACCGCCTAACGTATAACGGTTTATAACCAGATCCTGCCCCTTCAGTTCAATGCCACCGGCGTCGGTAATACAACCAGCCTGCAGTTTCTGCGCCAGGCGCGCGGCCAATTCTTTTCCGCGGCGGGACGAACCAATCAACACGACATCATGGTGATTCGTATTGGCAATCTGGAAAAGCGCATCGGCATAAACATCGGCGTAAAAATCATTGAGGCCTGTCTGCTCGCTCCAGTAGACCTTGTCCGCCCCGTACGCAAAGTAATCGGCGGCTTTCCCCTTCGCCCCTTTGCCAAATAATACTGCGGACAGGGTTGCGTTCAGGCTGGCTTTTACTTTTTTGCCCCATGATAATAATTCAAAAGCGCCGTCATCGATATCGCAATAAATCAAAATATTTGTCATATTTAACCTCTCAACACCCCTTCTTTAATCAGGCTGTCTACCAGGCTGCCGACATTCTCATCGACTTTACCTTCGTAGATAATCTTTTTACGCTGTTCGACGGGCGCCAGATTGCTGAGCACTTCGATTTCATTCTGCGCAAAATCAGCGGCACTTAACCCGAGCGCGGCGGCATTCCATTCCTGCAGCGGTTTACGGGCGGCTTTGAGAATTTGCATCAGCGAAGGAATTCTGGGTTCGTTGATACCGGAGGTAACAGCAGCCAGCACCGGTAAAGCGGCCTCGACAACTTCGAAGCTTTCTTCCATATTCCGGGTTGCTTTCATTTTACCGCTGGCAAACTCCATTTGCCGTACGTAGGTCAACGCCGGCAATTCCAATATTTCGGCGAGTCTGGGGCCAACCTGCCCGGAGTAGTTATCGGTTGAACCTTCGCCCACCATTAGAACATCGAATTTGCCAATTTTTTGAATTGCCTTAGCCAGTACTACGGCCTTCCCACTCGAGCTGAGCGTATTAAACAACGGGTCGATGAGGATTACCGCTTCATCAGCGCCGCCGGCGAGCGCGTCTTTAATCGTGTCTTTTAGTTTCGCTGTACCCAGAGCGAGAGCAACGACTTTGCCGCTGCCCGCTTTTTCTTTCAGTTTGACGGCCTCTTCCAATGCGTTGCGGTCCATATCCCCGAAGAGTAGCGGCAAGCCTTCCAGTACCGCTTCCCGCGTATCCCGTTTGATCCTGATCTGTTTCATGTCCACATTTTGTTTCAGGCAGACAATAATATCCATAAATTACCACCTCTTACGTTCTAGTTAACACATGTACCTGATGCCACAGCAGGCAGGAGGCGCCTGATTTGATTCAGGTAAAGCCTCCCGCCTGTTTGATTTTTAAACCCCGGTTGCCTTATACAAGACACCAGATCTGACTATTTATCAACAAACTCGTTGCCGAAGACATCACG
>PMBW01000069.1 GCA_003153075.1 Dehalococcoidia bacterium
CCGGTGCCGAAAAATTTGCCGCGGTTCAGGATATTGTTGGGGTCCGTTTTGGCTTTATAAGACCGTAATTCCTGGTATTTTGTCTTGTTATATAGATCATGGACAAAGGAGGCATTCCACAGGCCAAGGCCGTAAGGNNGCACCCAATCCGACAGCGGCCCGGGTAAGAATGGCAACCAGCGGTATATTGATATAATATTTCTTCCTGCGGGAATCGGTGAGAAACGTGGACATGATCAATGCCTTTTCGGCATCTATAATGTAGCAATCGATACATATTTCCGCCCCGAAATTTTTACCGATCTTCTTCGCCTTCTCAATAAAAGCTGCGGACGAAGCAATCGGAATAATGACCTCGCTGGCAAGGATGGTCGGCCCCAAACGCTTGGTTTTCATGCCGAACAGGCGTTCATTCCACAGGTAACTGGCGACATAGCCTGGCGCTTCTTCGATATCACTGTGTTTGGACATATATTGCAAGAAAAGTTTTTCATTTTCGGCGCTACTAAACTCTACCAGCACAGCAGCGCTCTTTTTAAATATTCCGGAGCGCATAATAGCGTTAATATCAGCCAATTGGTTTTCATCCAGAAAACGGATGGTATCGGGATTAATCTTAGCCAGACCGGTTTCTTTCACGAACGATGCTATGAACGTGAATGCTTCTTTATCACCCGGAAAATACAGAAGATGGGGATATGCCCCCTCCGGCACATCGCGCAGTTTGAGCGTTGCTTCTACCACGATACCGAATTCCCCTTCAGTAGAAATAAAGTACTTGAAATCCGGGTCGGTTGGCGATAGCTTTTTCACCTCGGCATTACCAGTCACGACCGTCATAGATACGATCTGTTTTGATAAGTGGCCGTACCGGAAGCTGTTAATGCCGACACCCCCGGTCGAAATCCATCCGCCCACGGTGGAAAACTTGCTGGAGGGATAAGTCATCAGGCATAGGCCCTTCTTTTTTGCCAGGATGTCAATATCGCTCCAACGCGCGCCCGCTTCCACAGTTACGGTCTTTTTTACGGTATCAAGCTCCAGAATATTGCGAAAAGGAGATAAATCGATGACTATTCCGCCCCTGGTCGGGATGACGCCGCCAAATCCCCAGGAGGCCGCTCCCCGCGGCACTACGGGTATTTTACGTTCGTTGGCAAATACCAGCACCTTTTTGATCTCATCTACATTTTTTGGCTGGACGACGAAATCCGGCATTGTCGTAAAAAGGGTTTTGGTCATGATAGCTGGCAGGTCACCAATGTCATGACTGTATTGCTCTCTCTCGGCTGCCTTATCGATGATTTTTATATCGCCCGCGATTTTTTTGAACTCATCTACGTTCATGGTTTACTAATCCCTTAACTCGTTATCCCTTTATAACCGTGCCAATATAAACTGGCCATTTAACTGCGCAACAATACTGGAAAGAACAACCCATTCAAGAAAAACATACGGCAAGCAGTTGCCGTATGCCGTATAATTTAAATATATACAAAATCCGCTTCTCTTGTCAACATTATAAACAGCCGTATTTTCGTAATAATTCAAACAATGAACGTATCTATTGGCGGAATTGGGGTTGAAATTTGCCGTTAAGTCAGTTATTTTGAGCGTTTGCACGGAAAGATACGGCAAGCAGCTACCGCTGGCCGTTTACATAAATGGAATAGGGTAGATTATATCTTTTTCAATTTTCCGGAAATAACCTGCCAATCCTCCCTTTTCGAAAAAGGGGGATTAAGAGGGATTTCTCCTCGTGAACAGTGTTAATGGCTGGAATTTGCCGCGAATCGAATGGTCAAACTATACGTTAGCAGTTGGGTTCAGTCAATACTCTTGCCCACTCTCCTATTGATTCTATACACCAGAAATGTCTCCCACGGCGAAGGTTTCTTTTTCTGACCGAAATCCCAGTCTTCCCATGCCTTCCAAACAGACTCCGCAGTAAAAAGTCCGTCTTTATCGGCTTTGGCATTGATGATACTAAGCATTTCCTGGAATCTTGGATCCTTCAAGGTAAAAGTAAATTGTGACAAGACATCAGCAACGTGAAGGATGTCGTACCAGATAAATGGGGCTTTTAATTTACGGAAATCCGTCCCCATGAAGAACATATACGGATGGCGGTCTGTGCTCGTCTCCCAGCAATGGAGCAAGCATTCCACGCTTGTTTTAGCCGCTGGACTGTCTTTATATTCAGGAAAGAGGGCGAGTAACTGCAGCATGATCAGGTTTACATAAGGGCAGGGGTCATCTTTACGTCCCGGACCGCGGAATTTGCCCTGTTCCTTCGAAACCGCGCACGGCCAACCATTTTCCCGCTTTAGGCTCAATAGATAATCCAGTCCCCTGCGGATTTCAGTATCATCTTTATCCATCTTGGCGACGGCGTAAATTAACACGGGGGCATCACACAAAGCCCATGCCCAGGTGTCTTTACCCGTGCCGCCAAAATGCTCCGGGATATTCATCGGTAGTTGGAAAAGGCCTTCCTCCGACCGGTGCTCCTTTATTTTCTTCAGTACCGCCAGAATGTTCAGGTCGTTTTTGTTTAATCCCAGATCCGCCAGAAATTCCAGTTTATGATAAAGTTGGCCCGCGCTTTTATGACTGTTCAACACAGTCCCCGGCCATTGATCCAATTCCTCGCCTAAATTTTGCATAAGCGGGTGCTTAAGCAGTTGCTCCCTGGCTTTTTGCACTCCAGCGTCACTTTCTTTCAATTCCTGTAAATCCACCTTGGTTCTATAAACAACCCAGGGTTCGTTAGCATTCAGCAGATAATCGATTTTTTGCTTAGGCATTGCATGCCCCTCCTGACAAAAGCCTCTATTTTGTTTTATAAGGACGTTTTGCTTCGGCCACACCGGCAGAATGTGACAACGCATATACAACATATTGATTCAGACTAACGCCTTCTTTCACGGCCAGCTTATGCAGTTTTCGGTGTAAACTGGCAGGCACCCGCACGTTGAACTTGCCGCTGTACTTAACCTCGCTCGACGGTAACGGGATCTCATTACCATCTTCGTACATAGATTCCATCCATAATTGGCGGGCTTCTTCGATCATTTGCATTGCCTCTTCAACAGTTTCACCCTGAGAATAACACCCCGGCAGGTCCTCTATTTCAACTGCATAACCGCCTTCTTCCGCAGGTATGAGGGTGACAGGGTATTTAAGGTTAAGATAAAATTCCAAGGGTTTTCGTTTGGCTTTTGTTACCATGTTATCCCTCCAAACTAAGCGCTTTTATTACCAGATCAACGTAGGCGGTATTTACATATTTCGAGTGTTTAGGAGTTACAACAGTGATAGATTTAGTGCCTTGTTGGTGATAAACCCGGTGACTGCCGCCGCTTTTATGCCTTTCGTACCCGTAATTAGTAAGAAGTTTGTCACAATCATCAACAGTAATGCTTCTCCTGGAGAGAATTTTCTTAACCAGCTTATCATCACTGCTCATACAGG
Organism: Dehalococcoidia bacterium; assembly: GCA_003153075.1. The sequence continues at coordinate 3,475 of PMBW01000069.1, forward strand.
AATAGTACCATATGTAGTACCACCTGTCAACGTTTTGGAAATATTAAAAGAGGGAGGAAATATAAGGGAATTAGCTAGAACCGGGTTCTTACCTTAATACCGCGGCTGTGCAGATAGTCTTTCAATTGGCCGCAGGTATATTCGCCGTAATGCACTATCGAAGCCACCAGCGCCGCGTCGGCATGACCGATGGCAAAAGCCTCGTAGAGGTGCTCCGGCTTACCGGCGCCGCCGGAGGCAATCACGGGAATCCCGACGGAATCCGCGATCATGCGAGTCAGTGTCAATTCATAACCGTCTTTGGTACCGTCAGCATCAATGGAATTTACCACCAACTCGCCGGCGCCCAGTTTTTCACCGGTTTTCGCCCACTCGATGGCGTCCATTCCGGTGGTATGTGTGCCGTCGTTAATCACAATCTCATAACCGGAAGGGATCTCCCGGGTCTTTGTCGTCTTTTTCACATCCATCGAAAGCACGGTGCTCTGCGCTCCGATCGCCCCGGAAATTTCCGAAATCAACTCTTTCCGTTTCACCGCCGCGGAATTGACGTTCACTTTTTCCGCCCCCGCCAATCTCAACCTGGTCGCATCCTCGATGGAGCGGATACCGCCGCCGACCGAGAAGGGGATGAAGATCTGCGCAGCCACCGCTTCCACGAATTTCAATGTGATATCCCGGTTAGCCCGCGAAGCGTTAATATCGTAGAATACCAGCTCGTCCGCGCCGTCGATATAGTATTGACGCGCCTTCGCCACCGGGTCGCCGATATCTTTGGTGTCGACGAATTTGATACTTTTAGCCAGTTTACCTTCACGCACGTCGAGGCAAACTATCAATCTTTTACTCAGCATATTTATTTGCCTTTTTCCCTGGTTTAGCAGGCACGCTGCCGTCCCATTTGGCAAAACGTAATAACATTTCCAGTCCAAAACGCCCGCTTTTTTCCGGGTGGAATTGCACGGCGAAATAATTTTTATTGCCTACTGCGCAGCAAAACTCACCGCCGTAATCAGAAACAGCGAAGATATTCTCCAGCTTCGCCGGCTGCGGATAATAGGAGTGCACAAAATAAAATTCATCCTCTGCCCCGATGCCGGCCAGCAGCGGATGCGGTTGCTTGACTTTTACCGAATTCCAGCCGATGTGCGGGATTTTCAACGATTTATCCTGCAATTTGAACCGCACGGTCGTTCCGGTGATAATGCCCAAACAGGGAGTATCTCCCTCTTCCGAACGGTCTAAAACGACCTGCGCGCCCAGGCAAATCCCCAGTATCGGAGTACCGGAAAGGAAGGCTTGTTTTAGCGCCTCGCCAAGTCCTGTCCGTGTCAGGTTTTCCATAGCCGTCGGCGCAGCGCCGACGCCGGGGAAGATAATCCGCTCAGCTTTTTTTAAATCCGCGGGATTGGGAGTAATAACCGACCGGATGCCCGTTTCCTCGCAAGCCCTTTGCACGCTGCCGATGTTACCGGCGCCGTAATCGATAATTGCTAACATATCAGAAAACCCTTTCGGAGGTAATTTTATTCCAGATAATCCTTTAGTTTGCGGCTGCGGCTGGGATGGCGTAATTTCCGCAACGCTTTCGCTTCGATCTGACGGATGCGCTCGCGGGTGACATTGAATTCCTGCCCCACTTCTTCCAGAGTCCGGCTGCGGCCGTCTTCCAGTCCGAAGCGTAATACCAGCACTCTCTGCTCGCGGTGTGTCAGGCTGGAGAGCACCTCGTCGATCTGTTCTTTCAACAGCTGTTTAGAAGCGGCGTCCACCGGCGGCAGCGCGTTGCGGTCTTCAATAAAATCGCCGAGGTGGCTGTCTTCTTCTTCACCCATAGGCAATTCCAGTGAAATGGGTAACTGCGCCACTTTGATAATTTCCCGCACTTTATCCGGGGACATCCCCATTTTGTCGCCGATTTCCTTGGAGGTGGGATCACGCCCGTACTCCTGCGATAATCTGCGGCTTAACCTTAGCAGTTTGTTGATCGTTTCAATCATGTGCACCGGCACACGGATCGTGCGGGCCTGGTCGGCAATGGCTCGCGTAATTGCTTGCCGTATCCACCAGGTAGCATAAGTACTGAATTTAAAACCCTTATGCGGGTCGAATTTTTCTACCGCGCGGATTAATCCGATATTCCCTTCCTGGATCAAATCCAGCAAGGACATCCCGTGCCCGATGTGTTTCTTGGCGACGCTGACCACCAGTCTCAAGTTGGCCTCAGTCAGATGGTCTTTGGCTGAATCGGCTTCCCGTTCGACTTTATCCAGATGTTCGCGTAGTTCGGCTTCAAAACTGCCCAGTCTCTCGATGAAATCAGGGCTGTCCGCCAGTTTAGTGATATCCGCCGCCGCCGCCTTTTTCCCGATGACATCCAGCATTTTCGCCGGTAACAACGCACTGTTTACCGAAAGGCTCATCAGCTGCTGCTCGATTTGGGGGGCTTCCATATCGGTTTTCTTGATAATGTCGGCAACCAATTCCTGATCGATCACGCCGTCGATGCCGGAACGCAATTTTTCATTGGACACAATATCGCGGAATTTGGCCTTGGGTGGCAACTCCAGGTATTCCTGCACCTGTGTAATTATAGCGGTCGCTTGCCCTACCTGCCTCAACATGGTCAGTAAAATCTCTGTGGCTGAGGTATGTTTACCCTGCTTTTCCAGGTCGCGCCGGATTTCTGCAATACGCTTGCCTTCTTCAATTCTCCTGGCTAGTGTTTTCTCGTCACGTGCGGTCAGCAGCGGCACCCGCCCGATCTCATGAAGATACAAACGCACCGGATCATCACCGACTTCCTGGTCCTGGTCTTCCAGCACCTCGGCCTGAGCTTCCATCTCCAGGTCTTCCGCACTGGGTTCCTCAAGAATCGTGTCTTCGGTCGGCTCTTCTATAACGTCCTCTTCTTTGGCTTCGGGGTCAAAATCAGGGGAGTTA